>JBLIZO010000048.1:0-24333 GCA_048859965.1 Fluviibacter sp. | reverse complement strand
CTGATTGAAATCGTCAACAAAACCGGCGCCGATGCCATTTGCCATGGCGCGACCGGCAAGGGCAACGACCAGGTGCGCTTCGAACTCGGCGCCTACGCGCTGAAACCGGGCGTCAAGGTCATCGCCCCGTGGCGCGAATGGGATCTGCTCTCGCGCGAAAAACTCATGAACTACGCCGAATCACATGGCATTCCCATCGATATGAAACACAAGAAGGGCGGTTCGCCCTACTCGATGGACGCCAATCTGCTGCATATCTCCTTTGAAGGTCGCCATCTGGAAGATCCGGCAGCCGAAGCCGAAGAGTCGATGTGGCGCTGGACTGTGTCGCCCGAAAAGGCGCCGAACAAAGCAGAATACATCGACATTCAATACGTCAAGGGTGACCCGGTTGCCATTAACGGCAAAAAGATGAAGCCGCATGAGATTCTCGCGCTGCTCAACCAGTTGGGTGGCAAGCACGGTATCGGTCGCCTGGATCTCGTGGAGAACCGTTACGTCGGCATGAAGTCCCGCGGTTGCTACGAAACCCCCGGCGGCACCATTCTGCTGAAAGCACACCGTGCCATCGAATCGATCACGCTGGATCGCGAAGTCGCTCACCTCAAAGACGACCTGATGCCGCGTTACGCCAGCCTGATCTATAACGGCTACTGGTGGAGTCCGGAGCGTCGCGCGCTGCAAACGCTGATCGACCATACGCAGGAACATGTGAACGGCAGCGTCCGCCTGAAGCTCTACAAGGGTAATGTCATCGTGGTGGGGCGTGATTCCAGACAGGATTCGCTGTTCGACCCGACAATTGCCACCTTTGAAGACGATGCGGGCGCATACGATCAGAAGGATGCAGCGGGTTTCATCAAGCTGAACGCATTGCGTATGCGTATCGGTGCCAACCGTGATGCACGCAAAGAAGCCAAAGTCACCAAGGTACCAGCCAAGAAACCGGCTGCTAAAAAGCCCGCCGTGAAAACCAAGGCGCCTGCCAAAGCGGCGTCGCGTAAAAAGGCCTAAATGACACAACCCACCCTGTTCGGCTTTACCGAAGAGCAGATCGCCGATTTCATGTCCACCTGGGGCGTCGCGGCATTTATTCTCTTCATGTTGTTCATCATTGCCGAGATCGCCATCAAATCGAAGGCGGGTAAGCGGGGTACCGCCATTCTCTTTTTTGTACTCGCCTTCGGGATGGTTGGCTACATCGCCAAAGGCATCATCCAGAAACTATGGGGAATTTAAATGGCGCAATACGATAATGTTTCCGTCGTGAAAGCGGCAAATGTCTATTTCGACGGCAAGTGCGTGAGTCACACCATCCAGTTTGCTGACGGCACAAAAAAGACGGTCGGCGTTATCCTGCCGTCGTCGCTGACATTCAATACCGGTGCGCCGGAAGTCATGGAAGGCGTGGGCGGAGCCTGTCGTGTTCGCCTCAAAGGCGAGAGCGAATGGAAGACCTACAGCGCGGGCCAGTCGTTTGACGTGCCGGGTAACTCGTCTTTCGAAATCGCCTGCGACGAGCCATACCACTATGTCTGTCACTTCGGTTGATCGCCATGCCCAGTTTTGATATCACCTCCGAAGTCGATATGGTGTCATTGAAGAATGCCGTCGATGTCGCCAACCGCAAGATCGGCAACCGTTACGACTTCAAGGGTTCGGATGCCAAGGCCGAACTGAATGAAAAGGATAAAACCATCGTTCTGCATGCCGACAATGATTTTCAGCTCGACCAGATGCAGGGCATTCTGTTGCCGGAAATGACCGGCAAGGGCATTGATGTGCGTTGCCTCGAACATGGTTCGATCCAGAAAGTCAGTGGTAACAAGGTCAAGCAGGACCTGAAAGTGCGCGTCGGTATCGAACAGACGCACGCCAAAAAGATCGTCGCCATGCTCAAGGATTCCAAGCTGAAGGTGCAGGCCTCGATTCAGGGAGAGGCCGTGCGCGTCAGCGGCGCCAAGCGTGATCTTCTGCAGGAGGCGATTGCCCTCGTCAAGGAGGGTATCAAGGACCTGCCGTTGCAGTTCGGTAACTTCCGTGAATAAACTGACGTATCAAGGCGCCTGCAGGCGCCTTTTTTACAGGTGAAACATGGGCATTACACCAGCCCAGTTGCGTGCTGCCTTCGCCGCTCTGCCAGTCGGTGGGACGTCTGCGCAGGGAGAGATCACCGAGGTGATCGATGAGCCGGTTCCGCCGGAGATTCGCCAGCGCCTGCAGACCGGGCGGCGGCCAGCGGCGGTGCTTGTGCCGATTCTTGGTGAGCGCAGTGGCCCGCTCAGGTTGCTGTTGACCCAGCGTACCGACCATCTGCGTGACCATGCCGGCCAGATCAGCTTTCCCGGTGGTGGTTTGAAAGCCGGAGAGAGCCCACTCACGGCGGCGCTGCGCGAAGCCGAGGAAGAAATCGGCTTGCCCGCTACCGCCGTCGACGTTTTTGCTGAAATGCCGCAATATCACACGGGCACGGGGTTCAGCGTCTCGCCTCTGGTCGGCTTTGTTGCCGAAGACACGCGCTTGACGCCGGATGCGGGTGAGGTAGCCGACATCTTTGAGGTGCCGCTGGATTTTCTGGTGGACCCGCGCAATATGCGGCATGAAACGCAGTATTACCGTGGGGCCTGGCGAACCTTCCTCACAGTTCCGTGGGCGGGCCGGTATATCTGGGGCGCGACCGCCGGTATGCTGGCACAGTTCTCGCGTATTCTCAGAGCAGGCGCATGAGATCCAGCCCTAATCAAAGATTGTATAAACTGCCATTGATTATGTTATCGTGATCAGACAATGGGGATGTCGTGCCGCTCTGGTAACGACCGCCCAATCGACTGACAGGCTTTTAGACTTATGAAACTCGTTGTTTTGATTCTCGCGCTTCTGATTGAACAGGTTCGTCCACTGCCGTATATGCGCGTCGTCGGTGCGCCGTTAACCCGACTGGCCAACTGGGTTGAGAACGTTTTTGATTCCGGTAACCGTCAGCATGGTTTCCTGGCCTGGTTGCTGTTGGTGGGCGGTGGCGTATTGCTGACCATCTGCCTGGATGTCGTGTTGTCGAGCATCAACCTGCTGTTGGGTTTGGCATTTGGTGTGCTGGTCCTCTACCTGACCTTGGGTTTCCGCCAATTCAGCCATGCGTTTACCGAAGTCAACGAAGCCTTGCAGGCTGACGACGTACCGGCTGCCCGTAAGGCCATGAAGGCTTGGAACAGCGAGTGTCCGGACAATGCCAGTTCCGACGAAATTGCTCGTCTGGCGATTGAAACGGGCGTATTGGCCTCGCACCGGCACGTGTTTGGTGTGTTGGCCTGGTTTGTCATTTTTGGCCCGGTCGGTGCCGTGTTCTATCGCCTGACTGCTTTTCTGGCCACGCACTGGAACGGTAGCGACCGCAAAGATGAAGAAGTCGTGGGAGAACACGCTGCCGAAGAAGTGCAGGTCAAACGCCGCCAATTTGGTGCTTTTGCCCGCCAGGCGTTTGCCCTGGTCGATTGGTTACCGGCGCGTATGACGGCGGTGGCCTTCGCTATTGTGGGCAACTTTGAAGACGCCATTAATTGTTGGCGTGAGCAGGCAGGCACCTGGCGTGACCATACCGCTGGCGTGATTGTTGCGGCTGGCGCCGGTGCACTGGGCGTTAAGCTGGGTGGTCCGCTGAGCGAATCCCCGGTCATTGAAGATGAGATTGTTTTGGATCGCCCCGAAATCGGGGTCGGAGAGGAAGCAACGCCGGCTGTTTTGCCGTCAGCCATTGGGTTGGTCTGGCGCGCTTTGGTTTTGTGGGTGATACTACTCGCTGTGGTTGGGCTCGCCGCCTGGGTGGGCGTTTGATTCATCAATAAAACGTAGTTGGGAGACATAAGCATGAGCAAAGACGTTGTTGTACTGAGTGCAGTTCGTTCGGCCATTGGTGCTTTCGGTGGCTCGCTGTCGGATATGGAGCCGTGTGAACTGGCCGGCGCCGTGATGAAAGAAGCCGTGGGTCGCTCGGGTGTGGATCCGCAAGCCATCAACTACGTGACCGTCGGTACGACCATGCCGACCGATTCGCGCTATGCCTACGTCTCGCGCGTTGCCTCGATTCAGGCCGGTCTGTCGATGGATTCCGTCGCCATGCAGGTCAGCCGTCTGTGTGCCTCGGGCCTGCAAGGTATCGTGACCTCGGCGCAGAACATTCTGCTCGGCGATTCAGATTACGCCATCGGCGGTGGCGTCGAAGTCATGTCCAAAGCCACCTACATGCTGCCGGCCATGCGTACCGGTGCCCGCATGGGTGACTCGAAAGCTGTTGACAGCATGGTCGCCGTGCTGACTGACCCGTTTGGCGTTGGCCACATGGGTATCACCGCAGAAAACCTCGCCGCCAAACATGGCATTACCCGTGAACAGCAGGATGCCTTCGCGGTTGAATCGCAGCGCCGTGCTGCCGCTGCCATCGCTGCCGGCCACTTCAAATCCCAGATCATGCCGATCGTCAAACAGACCCGTAAGGGTGAAGTTGTGTTTGATACCGATGAATACGTCAAGGCCGGTACCACTATCGAAGCGTTGGCCAAGATGAAACCGGCCTTCAAGAAAGACGGTACCGTCACCGCCGGTAACGCATCGGGCATCAACGATGGCGCCGCCTTCTTCGTGTTGGCCGATGCCGCCGTTGCCGCCAGCGCCGGTCACAAGCCGATGGCCCGTCTGGTGTCTTACGCCGTCGCCGGTGTGCCGAACGACATCATGGGCGAAGGCCCGATTCCGGCAACGCGCCTGGCGCTGAAAAAGGCCGGTCTGACGCTGGATCAGATGGACGTCATCGAATCGAACGAAGCCTTTGCGGCTCAAGCGTTGTCGGTTTCGAAGGTGCTGGGTCTGGACCCGGCCAAGACCAACCCGAACGGTGGCGCCATCGCACTGGGTCACCCGGTCGGTTGCTCGGGTGCCTTCATCGCCACCAAGGCCATCTACGAACTGCAACGCGTTGGCGGCAAATACTGCCTCGTCACCATGTGTATCGGTGGCGGCCAGGGTATTGCCGTGATTTTCGAACGTTGCTAATCAGCAGTGCTTGAAACAGAAACCGCCCTCCGGGGCGGTTTTTTATTGCCGCGACTTATTGTCGGTTAAAAGTTGGCGTAACAGTTGCAAGCGGATTACTGTCGCCGATTCTGCGCTGACGGCAGCCTGTAGCGCGCAGCCGGGATCCTGGTCATGCCGACAATCGCGGAACCGGCAATCGCCCAGATGCGGGCGGAATTCCGCGAAGGCGAGCAGAATCTGTTCATCGCTCAGGTGCGACAGGCCAAAGACCTGTAGGCCGGGTACGTCGATGATCGTGCTTTCCGCATTAAGCTGATACGCCTGCACCGTGGTGGTGGTATGTCGGCCCGTATCAAGATAGCGGGAGATGTCACCGATGGTGGCTTGCGCATCCGGTACCAGCGCATTGATGAGCGATGATTTGCCCATGCCGGATTGGCCGGTCAGTACGGTGGATTTGCCGTTGATCTGGTTCCGGAGTTGATCGATACCTTGCCCGGTGAGGGTGGAGGTTTGAATGACCGGGGTGCCAATGGCCTTGAATGGGGCAATGAGTGCTTCAGCGCGCGGCAGCAGATCGGAGAGGTCGGCTTTGTTAAGAATGATGGTGAAGTCAATCTCTTCGGCAGCGCAGGCGATTTGTACGCGTGAGAGCAGTTCGGGGTCGAATGATGGCTCCGTCGCGACAACGAACCAGACCTGATCGACGTTGGAGGCGATGGCTTTTTCCTTGAACTGATCCGAGCGTTTGAAGAGGTTGCGACGGGGCTCAATCTGTTCGATGACGGCCTGCGGTTGGCTCACGTCCCCGGAGTTGCCCAGGTCCGTCAGTGTGACCCGGTCGTTGACGGCCACATCCCGCTTCTTGCCGCGGGCAATACAGTGCCACAGTTTTTCCTGATCGTCGCTGGCCACGTAATGTCGGCCATGGCTGGCAATGACGCGGGCGGTAAAGGCACCTGTGTTCATGCGTTAGCGAGCGGTCGCTGGCAGATGCGACAGGTGTTGAACGCGCAAGGCTGCAGGCGGGTGCGAATCATGGAACAGGGAGTAGAGCGGGTCCGGTGTGAGTGTGGCGGCGTTTTCCCGATACATGGTCACGAGGGCGGCAATCAGTTCGTCGGCGCTGCTCTGCACGGCGGCATAAGCATCGGCTTCATATTCGTGTTTACGTGATAGGGCGTTGCTGAGCGGTGCCAACGGCAGCAGGCAGAGCGGTATGCTGAGGCTGAAGAGCGCCAGTGCCGTAGCCGGGTTGGCAAAGCTCACCCCCAGATCCTGATAGAACCAGGGGGCGTGTAACAACTGAAACAGCGTCCAGAGTAGCGCCAGAGAGATCAGCGCCATGCTGAGCAGGCGTTTCGGCAGATGCCGATGCTTGTAATGGCCGATTTCGTGCGCCAGTACGGCTTCCAGTTGCTCGGGTGTGAGTTGCTCGATGAGCGTGTCAAACAGCACGATACGGCGATGGCGCCCGAAGCCGGTGAAGTAGGCGTTGGCATGGGCCGAACGACGTGAGCCATCCATGACGTACAGGCCGCTGGCGTTGAACTGGCAATGCTTGAGCAGCGCATTCAGTTTGGTCTTGTGCGCTGAATCCGGCATCGGGCTGAACTTGTTGAACAGCGGTGCGATCAGCACGGGGTAAAGAAACAAGAGGAGTGCATTGAACCCCATCCAGGCCAGCCAGGCCCAGAGCCAGCTCATCGGGCCGGCGCCCTCCAGCAGCCAGAGCAGCAGTGAGACGATGGGTAGCGCAATGAGTATGCCGACGACAGTGCTGCGTATCAGATCGGTGATAAAGAGCTTCGGCGTCATGCGGTTGAAGCCGAAGCGGGCTTCAATGCCGAACTGCCGGATAATGGTGAAGGGCAGGTCCATGGCGCCGGACACCAGGCCCAGTAGACCGAGGAAGAGAAGCCCGCAGAGGATCACGGAACCGGTTGGCGCCCAGTCGGCGGCGAGACCGTACAGCCAGTCGATGCCGCCGCCCAGCGTGAGCGCGAGCAACCAGAGTGTTTCGACCAGCAATTGAACCTGTGTCAGCGTGTGCTTGGCCAGCGTGTAGTCGGCGGCTTTCTGATGCGACGACAGGGTGATCGCTGTCGAGAAGGCGCTCGGCACGGCCGGGCGGTGGCTGCGGACGGATTGGATCTGTCTGTGAGTCAGCCAGAAACGGATACCGAAGTTAAGAAAAACAAGCGCCAGGAAGGCGATAGTGATAGCTGACATAGGGTGAACGAGTTATGACACAATCCGGAATCTTATCGTGAGCAGCAGTTTATAGCGCTGCCACGTGTTTGTGTTTATCTGGGTTTGGAGTTTGTTTATGGGTATCGATCAACGCCGACTGGTCTGGCTGGATATGGAAATGACCGGATTGAATCCGGATTCGGACACGATTCTGGAACTGGCGATGGTGGTGACCGATGCCGACTTGAATGTGGTGGCCGAATCGCCTGCCTGGGCGGTTTATCAACCCGATGCCGTGCTGGCCGGTATGGATGACTGGAATACGAAAACCCACGGCGCCTCTGGTCTGACAGAACGGGTCCGAACCTCGACGATGGACATGGCCGCAGTGGAGCGGGCAGCGATGGACTTCATGCAGGGCTGGGTCGGTAAAGGTATTAGCCCGATGTGTGGCAACTCGATCTGCCAGGATCGCCGTTTCATGGCGCGCTACATGCCGACATTGATTGACTGGTTTCACTACCGGAACCTGGACGTGAGCACACTCAAGGAGCTCTGTCGCCGCTGGCGGCCCGATCTGTCCTCGCAAGTTCAGAAGACCAGCGCACATACGGCACTGGCCGATATCCATGAGTCGATTGAGGAGCTTCGTTTTTACCGCACCCACTTTATCAGGGCTGTCTGACGGCGGTAGGGTCGGCAGATTCCGCCACGGGGAGCGCCGTTGCGTTGCGCTGGTACAGCGTATAACGTTCTGCGCGGTTGCCGCGGCGGTGCCCGGCCCAGACTTTGTTGCCCGATGTCCAGCTTTTCGGTAACCGTGTTTCAGTCTGGTTGCCCGGTGTCTGGACCAGTAACCAGAGGCAGGTTTTTCCGGCGGCAATATGGGCGCGCGGCATGTCGCGTCCAAGTTGGTAACTGAGCGCTGCACGTGCATCGTCGTCCACGAGATATGTCGCAACGCAACCGGGCGTATCGATTTGTCGGGCCAGTTGTTTGCCGAGGCCCGTGAAACTCATGCCATGGTCGAGCCAGGGGAGCCAGAGTGCGACGACCAGCGCCCAGATCAGCGTGATGCCGGTGAACCAATGTTGAATCCCGCGGACAGGTGAACGCGGAATGTTGCGCATGAGCACGAACCAGCCCGTCGTCAGTAGAAACGCGATAGCCGGTGGAATAAGGGTCAGCGAGGTTTTGAAGCCGGGCTCCAGACGAATGACCGTCTGGGCCAGGCTTTCCGGCCAGCCGAAGTGCATTGCCGTCCAGCCCAACCAGACAAAACCGGCGGTAAGCGTGAAAAGCGTCAGGGTGAAGGCGTCCAGCAGATTGGCGGCGCCCCGGCGCAGATGGGTCACGGAGGCCGTTGCCAGCAACAGCATCGGCATCAGCAACACCAGGCTTTTTGAAGGGCGCGCGGCAGCGGTGCAGACCTGAATCAGCAGCGCCAGCAACAGCACCGCCAGCGGGATCATGTTTTCCCGACGCCAGAAGGTGAGACGGCGGCGCCAGAGTGTCCATAGGGCGATGGGCCAGGCGGGCCAGGTCGTCCAGGCGAGCAGCTTGGTGAACGTGAGCAGGTGCGCTGGAATATCCTGCACGTTGCGTAGCGATGTCGTCGGCCAGATGGCTTCAAATAGCGCATCGGCCAGATTGCTGGCGCTGACGTCAGCAAAAGCGGCGGCGTGAATGAACCAGACCAAACCGAGTAGTAAGCCCAGGAGTAGGGCGATCAGGCTGTTCAGACGCAGTTTGGGTCGGGCCAGTATCAGGCCGAGCAATACGATGATGAGCGGCAAGCCGAGGGGCAGACCACCGGCCAGAATGGTGATCCCGAGCCCGAGTGCGGTTAAAGGAGATCCGGGCGCCACGTTGTTAAAACAGAGGCGGCTCGTGCCCCAGAAGAATACCGCGTAGCCAGCCATGACGGCGAGATCCGGCTGGGTCTCGTGCGTCGTCAGCATGAGGCCGGGGGCGCCGAACATAAGGAAGATCAGCGTCATCGCATCTTGCTGGGCGAGGCTGGCCTTGGCCGCCTGGTAGAGCGCGTAGGCGGCGAGCGCGACCCAGAACAGATTGCCGATACGGGCAGCATCGGGAATATCCAGGAAAAATGTGAACGGCCAGGCAATCAGTGCATTGACCCAGTAATACAGCGGCGATTGGTTCCAGACTTCCTGTTGAAACATCGGTGTCAGCCATGAGCCACCGGAGAGTAGTTGCGCGATGACGCCAAATTGTTCTGCGTCGTCCCCGCGCCAGGGATCGCGACCGATGAGCCCTGGCAACAGCAGGATCAGAAGCAGGCAGAGCGCAACCGGCCAGCTCATGAGCAGCGGTTGGCGCGAGTAGGTGCTCCAGCGAACTGGGGCATCCGGTTGGGCGGAGGGCGGTGTCGGTCGAAGATCTAGAAAGGACATGGTCTGCTCATCATACAAAAAAACAAAAGGCAGCCGAAGCTGCCTTTGTTGCGTTGCCAGGCACGAATGCTCAGGCAGACTTGCGCAGACCGCCGAATTTCTGACGGAACTTTTCAACGCGGCCGGCGGTATCGACGATCTTCTGCTTGCCAGTGTAGAACGGGTGGCAGTTCGAGCACACTTCAACGTGCAGTGGCTTGTTCATCGTCGACTTGGTCGTGAACTTTTCACCGCAGGAGCAAGTGACTTCGATTTCGTTGTATTCAGGATGGATGCCAGAGCGCATGGAAAATTCCTCAGGGGGGTTGCGTGCCGATCCGGCGGATGTGGCCGGATCCCATTAAGCTTTAAATTATCGCTGGTTTTTCAAGAGATTGCAACTATCCACGACGCATGGCGTCGAAGAATTCGGCATTATTCTTGGTCGCGCGAACCTTGTCGAGCAGGAATTCCATCGCTTCCAGGTCGTCCATCGGGTAGAGCAGTTTGCGCAACACCCAGATCTTCTGCAGAATTTCCTGCGGAATGAGCAATTCTTCGCGGCGTGTGCCCGAGCGGTTGACGTTGATCGAGGGGTACAGGCGCTTTTCCGACATCTTGCGATCCAGATGGATCTCCATATTGCCGGTGCCCTTGAACTCTTCGTAGATCACATCGTCCATACGGCTGCCAGTGTCGATCAGCGCCGTGGCGATGATGGTCAGCGAGCCGCCTTCCTCAATATTACGCGCGGCACCGAAGAAACGCTTCGGCTTCTGCAGGGCGTTGGCATCCACACCGCCGGACAGTACTTTGCCAGAGGCTGGTTGTACGGTGTTGTAGGCGCGGGCGAGGCGGGTGATCGAGTCGAGCAGAATGACCACGTCCTTCTTGTGTTCGACCAGGCGCTTGGCCTTTTCGATGACCATTTCGGCGACTTGCACATGGCGTACCGGCGGCTCGTCAAAGGTCGAGGCGACGACTTCGCCGCGCACCGAGCGCTGCATTTCGGTCACTTCTTCCGGGCGCTCGTCGATAAGCAGGACGATGAGCACCACATCCGGATGGCTGGCCGTAATGGCATGGGCGATATTCTGCAGCATGACGGTTTTACCCGATTTCGGCGAGGCTACCAGCAGACCGCGTTGGCCCTTACCGATGGGGGCGACCATGTCGATGATGCGCGAGGTGAGGTTTTCTTCGGTCTTGCTGTCGCGTTCCAGGCGCAGCGGCTCATCCGGGTGCAGCGGGGTGAGGTTTTCGAAGAGGATCTTGTTCTTGCAGGCTTCGGGCGTCTGGCCGTTGATGCGGTCCACCTTGGTCAGTGCGAAATAGCGTTCGCCTTCGCGCGGCATGCGGATCTCGCCTTCCACGGTATCGCCCGCGCGCAGGTTATAGCGGCGCATTTGAGAGGGCGAGACGTAAATGTCATCCGAGCTGGCGAGGTATGACGATTCGGGAGAACGCAGAAAGCCGTAGCCTTCCTGCATGACTTCGAGACACCCGTCGCCGAAGATGGTTTCGCCGGTTTTAGCGTGCTCTTTGAGGATCGCAAAAATCAACTCCTGCTTGCGCAGGCGGTTGGCGTGTTCGATGCCGGCTTCGGTCGCCAGATCGATCAACTGGCTGACATGTTTGGATTTGAGTTCGGAGAGATGCATGGTGAACGTATAGGAAGTGTGGAACCATCCGTTGGCCCGGATATCTGGTCGCACGAAGCGCCCGGAATACGATCTGAACTTTGGGGACGGTTGGGTGCCTGTGAGAGGCAGCGGCGATTGGTGCTTTGGCAGAGTCGCCCGGCGATCACTGCGGATTCGCCAGTCTGGCCGGAATTGCTCCGGTCAGGGTGCTACGGATACAGCGGGGGAAAACTCGGGGTGGTCAGTAACCACCCCGCAGATATTACAGGTGGCCGTCGAGGAAGGCAACCAGTTGCGATTTCGACAGCGCGCCGACCTTGGTGGCTTCGACGCTGCCGCCTTTGAACAGCATCAGCGTCGGAATGCCACGGACGCCGAACTGGGCCGGTGTCTGCTGATTTTCGTCGATATTGATCTTGGCAACCTTGAGTTTGCTGCCGTATTCCTTGGCGATATCGTCCAGGATCGGAGCAATCATCTTGCAGGGACCGCACCATTCAGCCCAGAAGTCGAGCAGGACGGGCGTAGCCGATTGAAGGACATCGCCAGCGAAGGAGCTGTCGGTGACGTGGACAATATGTTCGCTCATAGCGCATTGCCTCTAACGGAATAAGGTTTGAAGGAATGAATACTATGCCTGTTTGTTGCAAACGACACAAGACAGACGTGCGCAGTTTGCCGCAAGACGGCATAATGGGCAAGTTGTCATCGACAACCTTGTTAGACGCCCAAGAGGAATGCCATGACGTACGTCGTTACGGATAACTGTATCAAGTGCAAATACACGGATTGTGTGGATGTCTGCCCGGTGGACTGTTTCCACGAAGGCCCCAATTTCCTGGTCATTGACCCGGATGAATGTATTGATTGCACACTGTGCGTGGCCGAGTGCCCGGCCGAGGCGATTTATGCCGAGGACGATGTCCCCGCCGGTCAGGAAGCTTTTATTGCGCTGAACGCCGATCTGGCCAAGCAATGGCCGGTGATAGCAGAGCGCAAGGAGCCGCTACCCGATGCCGATACTTTTAACGGGCAGAGCGGCAAACTGGCCGATCTGCAGCGCTAAGCCGTGCTTTTAAAAACGATTTTCAGAAAAATTCGCAGGACGTTTTATGCTGGTTAAAGAGATACTCAAACTCAAGGGCAATGTGCTCTACACGACGCATTCGGGCGCCAGCCTGGGCGAAGCGGTGGCCGCGTTGACCGAACATGATGCCGGTTCGCTGGTCGTGATGGATGGCGGCGAAATGACCGGCCTCATCACCTTCCGCGAAGTGCTGCAAGCCGTCGGTAAAACCAAAGGCGATCTATCGGCGCAGACTGTGGCTGATTTCAAGGTGGGCAACCCCGTGGTCGCCCGACCGGATATGCCGATCGAAGGCGTGCGCGAGCTGCTGGTCAGCCATCATCAGCGTTATGTGCCCGTCATGGACGGCAAGGTGCTGATGGGTGTCGTCTCGTTTATGGATGTGGCTAAGGCGGTGCTCGAAGAGCAGGGGTTCGAGAACCGGATGCTTAAAAACTTTATCAAGAACTGGCCAACCGAAGACGGTAACGACTGAGCGTCACCGTCTCGCGTCCACAAAAGCCGGCAGTTACGCCGACTTTTGTTTTTGACGGTTGGCGTTGACCATCAGCACGGCGATGACGCAGGAGGCCATGCGGGTTTCCGCGTTGTCGGCACGCGAGGTCAGAATGATGGGTACCTTGGCACCGAGCACAATACCGGCCGGCACGGCGCTGGCGAGATATTCCAGTTGCTTGGCCAGCATGTTGCCGGACTCGAGATCGGGGACCATCAGAATATCGGCGAGGCCGGATACTGTCGATTTGATGCCCTTGGTACGCGCCGCGTCGGCGGAGATGGCGTTGTCAAACGCCAGCGGGCCGTCGAGCACGCCGCCGGTGATCTGCCGGCGGTCGGCCATTTTGCACAGGGCGGCGGCATCCAGCGTCGATTGAATCTTCGGGTTGATCGTTTCCACGGCCGACAGAATGGCGACCCGCGGCTCGGCGACGCCCAGCACATGCGCCAGATCGATGGCATTCTGGATGATATCCACTTTGGCTTCGAGATCGGGGTGGATGTTGATCGCGGCGTCGGTAATCAGCAGCGGTTTGGCATAGGTTTCGACTTCCATGCGGAAGACATGTGACAGGCGACGCGCTGTGCGCAGGCCGCATTCACGATTGACCACGGCACTCATCAGTTCATCGGTGTGCAGGCTACCCTTCATCAAGGCTTCGGCCTCACCTTTGCGCACGAGTTCGACGGCCAGCTTAGCCGATTCCTGGCTATAGGCGGTATCGACGATACGGTAGCGATCAATGTTCAGACCGGCTTCTTCGGCAACTTTCTGTAATTTGGTTGCCGGGCCGACCAGAATCGGCTCAATCAATCCGTATTCGGCCGCCAGTACGGCGCCCCTGAGCGATTCACGGTCACAGGGGTGGGCGACGGCAGTCAACACCGGGTCCAGCCCCTTGGCCTGATTCAGAAATGCCTGGAAGCGTTCGTCGCGGTTTGAGATGATCGCTTCGGGCACGCTTGCTCGCGGGCGAATGATCTTTTCCTTGGGCGCCAGCACTTCCAGTGTTCCGGTAATCGACCGCAGGCCGTTTTCCAGAATGACCTCGGCATCAAACAGGACATGGTGCGTGCGCTCGTATTTCCGTTCCACGGTCACCTTGAAGGTGGCGGTGTCGCCGACCATGATCGGGCGCAGAAAGCGCAGGTTCTGGTCGACCAGAATGGTGCCCAGGCCCGGGAGTTGGCAGCCAAGGAGGTTGACCAGAATTGCGCCGGACCACATCCCGTTGGCGATGACCTCGCGATAGATGCTGCTGTCGGCAAACTTCGGATCAAGCATCGACGGATTCGCGTCGCCAGTCGCGGCGGCGAACAGACGCAGATCATCAATCGTGATCGTGCGCGTGACGCTGGCACTATCGCCAATCTTGAGTTCGGAGAACGGTCGGTTTTCTACCAGCTCGCTTTGCGAGTTGAAGGAGGGCGCATTGCTGGACATACAGTCATTCCAAAAGTGAATCAGTAAACGATGTGGCGGCCGGCGTCGATGACGATGACGTCACCCGTAATGCCACGACCGGCCGGGCTGGCCAGTAAGGTCGCCAGCGCACCCACTTCTTCAATCGTCACCATACGGTGGAGCGGAGCGTTCTTCACACTGTCTTCCATCAGATGATCGAATTCCAGAATGCCGGAAGCGGCACGGGTGGCGATCGGTCCCGGCGAAATGGCGTTGACCGAAATATTGGACGGGCCGAGTTCAACCGAGAGGGCACGCGTTGCAGCTTCCAGCGCGGCCTTGGCCATGCCCATGATGCCATAGTGGGGCGCCACACGGTTGGCGCCTTCATAGCTCATGGTCATGATCGCGCCGCCATCCTTCATCAGTGGGGCGGCCAGACGTGATAAACGGATCAGGCTGTGACAGGAGATATCCATCGCATGGTTGAAGCCTTCACGTGATGAATCAATCACCTGTCCATGCAAATCCTGCAACGGCGCAAAGGCGATCGAGTGCAGCAGGAAATCCAGTTTGCCCCATTGCTGTTCGATAGCCTTGAACACCGCTTCGACTTCACTGTCGCTCTCCACATTCATGGGCAACGTGAGGGTTGCGTCAACTTCTTCGGCCAACGGACGAACGTGCGGTTTCGCCTTTTCGTTCAGATAGGTAATGGCCAACTCGGCGCCAGCGGTTTTAAATGCTTCGGCACAGCCCCAGGCGATGCTGTGAACATTGGCGATGCCGACGACAAGACCTTTGAGACCATGGAGGCTGGTATGGGGGCGATTGAGGCTCATAATGCGCTCCTGCAATTACGTAATGATGATAAGCGTAATGTTGCGCTGCAGCGAGCGGCTTGGCAAGAGCTTTTCGTTGCGTAATCGATTAATTTTTTGTGACAGATGGACCGGTCTGGCTGATAATGCCGCCAGCCTGAATAAGCCTGATTCTGTGTTTCTGTCCTTTCAGCCGCATGAGTAACGAACAACGCCATTACATGACGCCTGGCGGCCATCGCCGTTTGCGCGACGAGTTGGAACATCTCGTCAAAACCGAGCGTCCGCAGATCGTGGAGATCGTGTCGTGGGCGGCGTCCAACGGTGATCGTTCTGAAAACGGCGACTATCTGTATGGCAAGAAACGCCTGCGTGAAATTGACCGGCGTATCCGTTTTCTGATGAAACGCCTGGAGCATGCACAGGTGGTCGATCCGTCTCATCAGCAACACTCGGAACAGGTTTTCTTTGGGGCGACCGTCGTGGTTTGCGATGAGCAGGGAGAAGAAGCCACCTACAGCATCGTCGGCATTGATGAGGCTGATCCGGCCAAAGGCTGGATCAGTTGGGTGTCGCCGCTGGCGCGGGCGCTCATCAAGCTGCGCGAGGGGGATGTGGCGCGTTTTATCAGCCCGCAGGGCGAACGCGAACTGGAAATCGTTGACGTCCGCTACGTCGCTCTGGAGATGCCGGCGTTTGCCCCGGATCACTGACGCCCCGGTGCCGGATACCAATCGGTGCGTTTAAGCCGCACTTGAAAACCATTGATTTGCCCTCAACTAAGCAATCGATACGCTTTTTTGTTTTGAATCACCTTTTCATTTCAGAGACTTATGACTACTACGACCGAAACCAAGGCTTTCCAGGCCGAAGTCAAACAACTGCTGCAGTTGATGATTCATTCGCTGTACTCCAATAAAGAAATTTTTCTGCGCGAACTGGTCTCCAATGCCTCGGATGCGTGCGACAAGCTGCGCTATGAAGCGCTGGCAACACCCGGCCTCTTTGAGAACGACCCGGAGCTGGGTATTCGCGTTCTGATCGATGCCGACGCCAAGACCATCACAATTGCCGACAATGGTATCGGCATGACCAAGGATGAAGCCATCGCCCACCTTGGCACCATTGCCAAATCCGGTACCAAAGAATTTTTCTCGTCGCTGACGGGGGATGCGCAGAAAGATGCCAACCTGATCGGCCAGTTCGGCGTGGGCTTCTATTCGTCGTTCATCGTCGCCGATAAAGTCACGGTGCGTAGCCGTAAAGCCGGCACGCCAGTATCGCAGGGTGTGGAGTGGGTCTCGGGTGGCGAAGGAGATTACACCGTTGCCGACATCGAATACCCGGGACGCGGTACCGAAGTGATCCTGCATCTGCGCCCGGAACAGGAAGACCTGCTCAACGGCTGGAAAATCCGCGAGATTCTGCGTAAATATTCGGACCATATCGCGCTGCCGATCCGCATGGCTAAAGAGACCTGGGACGAAGACGCCAAGGCGATGAAGGCCACGGGTGAAGATGAAACCGTCAACCAGGCCAACGCCCTGTGGGCACGCCCGAAAAACGAGATCACCGATGAAGAATACAAGGCTTTCTATCAACACGTCGCGCACGACTATCAGGAGCCGCTGACCTGGGTGCATGCGCGTGTTGAGGGGCGTCACGAATATACCCAATTGCTCTATGTACCGTCGCAAGCGCCCTTTGATCTGTGGGATCGCAACTCGCGTCATGGCATCAAGCTCTATGTAAAGCGCGTTTTCATCATGGACGATGCCGAACAGTTGCTGCCGGTTTATCTGCGTTTCGTGCGCGGGGTGGTCGATGTGGCCGATCTGCCGCTCAACGTCTCGCGTGAGATCCTGCAGGAAAGCAAGGACATCGAGCAGATCCGTTCAGGGTGCACCAAACGCGTGCTGGGTCTGCTGGAGGAAATGGCCGAGAACCATGCCGAGAACTATGAGAAATTCTGGAACCAGTTTGGCCAGTTGCTCAAGGAGGGTGTCGGCGAGGATCACGCCAATCAGGCACGTATCGCCAAGCTGTTGCGTTTTGCCACGACCAGTACAGACAGCCCGGAACAGAAGGTCACGCTGACTGAATACGTGTCGCGCATGAAACCGGGCCAGGACAAGATCTACTATGTCACGGCCGAGACGTTCCAGTCAGCCAAAAACAGCCCGCATCTGGAAATCTTCCGCAAGAAAGGCATTGAAGTCTTGCTGTTGTCGGATCGCGTGGATGAATGGCTGGTCAGCCACTTGCGTGATTTCGACGGCAAGCCGCTGCAATCGGTCGCCAAAGGCGGCCTGGATCTGGGCGAACTGGAAGACGCCAGCGAAAAGCAGGCGCGCGCTGCCGCCGAAACATCGGCCAAGGACCTGGTTGAGCGCATCCAGAAGTCGTTGGGCGACAAGCTCAAGGAAGTGCGAGTCACGCACCGCCTGACCGATTCGCCGGCCTGTCTGGTTGCCGATGACAACGACCCGGGAGCGAACCTGCAGCGCATGCTGAAGATGATGGGGCAGAATGCGCCGGATATCAAACCGATACTGGAGATCAACCCGCAACACCCGATGCTCAAGAAGATGGAGCTGCTGCCAAACGACGGTGGCCACTTCGACGACTATGCATCGATTCTGTTCGACGAAGCCTTGCTGGCCGAAGGTGGTCAGATCGACGACCCGGCCGGTTTCGTGCGCAAGATCAACCGGTTGATGTTGGGCTGAGGGTTACTTCTTTGCGTGACACAGAGCCACCTGCGGGTGGCTCTGTTGTTTCCAGCGTTGCTAAGCGTGGACGATCGCTTCAATACGTAACTGCGGCCGTTCGACGCCGTTGTAGTGGTTGATGTCGAGCGCATACGCCAGCGTGTCGTTCTGCGTGGGCACGGTGGTGTCATTGAAGCGGATCGCGTCGATACGCTGTGAGCCGCTGCCAACGGTCAGCTTGAGGTGCTTGTCCTGGAGTAAGCGGGATTCAAGAATCTGGAAGCGATTGGCGAACACCGGCGCCGCGAAGCCTTGCCCCCAGATGCCTTCAGCCAGCAGGCGGGCGCTGTTCAGATTCAGGTCGCCTTCGCCCAGCGCACCATCGACCGCCAGGCTGTGTTGTCGTGCGTCCATGGGCAGTAACTGATCGACCAGTTCATCGAAAGCCCGCTGAAACAGCGCGAAATCACGTTCACGAATCGTCAGCCCTGCTGCCATGGCATGACCGCCAAACTTGAGAATGAGGTCCGGATACAGTTTGGTCAGGTGATCCAGCGCATCACGCAGATGCAGGCCCGGAATGGAACGGCCGGAGCCTTTGATCTGGCCGCTGCCGTCACCGGCAAACACAATGGTTGGGCGATGCATCTGTTCTTTGATACGGCCTGCCAGAATGCCCACCACGCCGCCATGCCAGTTTGGGTCATAGAGGCAGATACCGGCCGTGGCATGAATATCCAGTTGATTCAGAATCGATGCCGCATCGGATTTCATCTGCGCTTCCACGGCGCGGCGGGCGGTGTTGAGACGGTCCAGTTCCTGCGCCAGCTTCAGCGCTTCGCCCATGTCGTCGGCCAGCAGGCAACGGATGCCGATGCGCATATCGTCCATACGGCCAGCCGCATTGAGTCTTGGGCCCAGCAAAAAACCGAGGTCGGTCGATTGGGCGCGGTCGGGTTGTTTGCCGGCAACGGCAAACAGCGCCAGAATGCCCGCGCAACAACGCCGGTTACGTATGCGGGCAAGACCGTTGGCGACGAGGATGCGGTTGTTGGCGTCCAGCGGTACCACATCGGCGACCGTGCCCAGCGCCACCAGATCCAGCAGCGACCCCAGATTGGCCTGTTCGGCCGCCGGCCAGCCGCGCTGACGCAAGGCCTGGCGCAGCCCCATCAGGGTATAGAGCATGACGCCCACGCCGGCCAGGTTCTTGGAAGGGAAATCACAGCCGGGCTGGTTCGGGTTCACGATTGCAGCCGCCGCGGGCAGGGTGGCGCCAGGCAGGTGGTGATCCGTAACGACCACGTGCAGCCCGAGCGCATTGGCGTGCGCCACACCGTCGATGCTGGCAATACCGTTATCCACGGTGACTAACAGATCGGGCTTGCCTTTCGGGCTTTGTGCGACCAGATCGACGATGGCGGGTGTGAGGCCGTAACCCAGCTTGAAACGATCCGGCACGAAATAGCTCACCCGGTCGGCTTGTGCGCCTAACAGGCGTAACCCGCGAACGGCCACGGCGCAGGCAGTCGCGCCATCGGCATCGTAATCGGCCACGACGCAGATGCGTTGCCCTTGCATGATGCCGTCAGCCAGACGCGCCGAGGCATCGTCGAGACCTTTGAGTGCCGCCGGGGGGATCAAGTCTTCGATGCGTGTGCTGATCTGGCTGGCATTCTGGATGCCGCGTGCAGCGTACAGTCTGGCCAGCAGCGGGTGCAGGCCGCTTTGTTCCAGTTGCCAGGCGGTGCGCTCGGACCAGGCGCGTTGCTTCAGGCTGACCATGAGCGGACCAAGGCATGTAACGTGGGTGCTTCGGGCGTCAGACCCAGACAGCGTTGCAGTAATCGGGGTAGCCGATTGGGGCGCACCCCCTTGCTTGAACGCTTCAGGATCCAACGGTGCTCATAATGCGCGTTCGGGCTGATCAGAGTGAGTGACTGCAACGGACTATGGCGATCGGCGAGTGCGGCTAATGCCGGGCTCACCCAGTGTGTGGCGACCTCACTGATGGCCGATTGCCAGAGGCTCAGGTCGCTATGACAGATCGCGTCGGTGAGACGCAGTTCGGTGACCAGGTGCTGTCCGGCTATGTGTGGCCATGCGGCGGCAGTTGTTTGCGGGGTGCCGGTGACTTGGCATAGCCCGCTCAGTAGCGCAGCGCGACCGTGCGCCGTTGCAAAGCGGTTGGGCGGTGCTGCCGTCAGTTCGCCCAGGCCCCAGGGCCAGAGGCTGTTAATGGCGGGTAGTCCCTGTGCCTCGCGCCCTTGGTTGACGGGGTGTTGGTTCAGGCACATCTGGATCCGGTTGATCCAGCGCAGGCCGTCGCGACCGAGCAATTGACGGGTTTCATCCGCATCGACGCGGCGGCCGGCCAGACGACTGCAGGCAGCGAGATCCGGCAAGCTGGCATCAGCCGCTTCGGAAATAAAGGTCCACTGACAGGCATCCGTGCGCTGCGGGGTGGCGAAGAAGCGGCCTTCGCCAGCAAACTCCTCATTCAGGGTCTGGAGCAACGCGTCGATCTCGGTATTCGAGAGGGTGTCCCCCGCGATCGGTGACAGTACCAGCGCCTGCTGCATGAAATCCAGGTTGACCGGGTCGGTGCAGAGTTGCTGGCCATTAGCCGTTAATCCGTTGCCCAGCGTACGCAGGGCGGCCAGTGGTGCATGCTGTTTCGGGAAGCCGAAAAGCACTGCCAGACGACTTTCCCAAGAGGCGGTCAGATCCATGACGGATCGGTTGGCCTCACTCAGAAACAGAAAGCGGGCGAGCTCGGCCGCACCGGGGAAATCAAAAGCGGCTGCGTCGTCAACTTCCGGCCACAACAGATCAGGAACAAACAGGGTCAGATGCATGGCGGAAAGGAAGCCGGTATGAAAGTCGAATCGAGTGTAGCATAGCGTTTTTCTGGCATTTCCGTGCGTGACGCGCGTCTGATAGTGAAAATCCCTTTTCAGTTATTCATCGGTCTGAGATACGTCCGCAGCCGTCGGCAGATCGGCCAGGACAATCGCTTTATTTCATTCATATCCAGTTTGTCGATGGCGGGCATCGCGCTCGGTGTCGCAGCGCTGATTGTCGTGCTTTCGGTCATGAACGGCTTTCAGAAGGAGCTGCGCTCGCGGATTCTGGGGGTGACCTCGCATATCGAGGTTGTCGGTATGGA
Organism: Fluviibacter sp.; assembly: GCA_048859965.1. Lineage (GTDB taxonomy): Bacteria > Pseudomonadota > Gammaproteobacteria > Burkholderiales > Rhodocyclaceae > Fluviibacter. The sequence goes on along the minus strand of JBLIZO010000048.1, from coordinate 3,382 downwards.
TGGCGCCCTGATGGACTGGCAGCGCGTCGCGGCACAGAGCCGGGAGCTGCCGCAGGTGCTGGCTGCCGCGCCCTATGTGCAGGGTCAGGTCATGCTCAATGGTCAGAATCAGGCGCGCGGTGAGGGGCCGGTGATGCCCGGTAGTGGCGTACGTGGCGCCATTGTGCGCGGTATTGACCCGAAACTGGAAAGCACCGTCGCCGATTTCGCCACCCACATGAAATCCGGTTCGCTCGACAGCCTGCAGCCGGGCGCCTTCCGGATCGTGCTGGGCAGCGATCTGGCGCGCGCGCTGGGGGTCATGACGGGTGACCGGGTCACGCTGATTGCACCCGAAGGGGTGGTCACGCCAGCGGGCGTGATTCCGCGCATCAAGAGTTTTGAAGTGGGCGGCATCTTCGAATTCGGTATGTACGAGTATGACAGCGGCCTGGCGCTGATTGATCTGAGGGACGCGCAAGTCCTGTTTCGTCTCGGTGAGGGCGTGACCGGTGTGCGTTTGAAGGTGGATGACCCGTTCAGGTCACCGCAGATCGCGCGCGAATTGGCGCCCCGACTCGATGAACCGGCCTTCCTTGTGGATTGGAGCCGAAAACACGCCAACTTCTTTCGCGCGGTGCAGATCGAGAAACGCATGATGTTCCTGATCCTGTTCCTGATCGTGGCCGTTGCCGCCTTTAATATTGTCTCGACCCTGGTGATGGCGGTGACCGACAAACGCGGCGACATCGCCATTTTGCGTACGCTGGGCGCCAGCCGCGGCAGTATCGCCCTGATCTTTATGGTGCAGGGTGCTCTGATCGGTTTGATCGGCCTGGGGTTGGGCGTGGCGGGTGGTGTGGCGCTGGCGCTCAATATCGATACGGTCGTACCGGCCATCGAACGGCTGTTCGGCGTGCAGTTTCTGTCCCGTGAGGTCTATTTCATCTCCGATCTGCCCTCCGATCTCCAGTGGGACGATGTCTGGCGTATTTCGATCACAGCGTTCGTGCTGACCCTGTTGGCAACCTTGTACCCCAGCCTGCGTGCAGCCCGCGTGCAACCGGCGGAGGCCTTGCGTCATGAATAATGCGATGAATGATGTCACGCAAAACGATGTGGTCCTGTCCTGTCGTGCGCTGTCCAAGGTCTATGCGGGCGGTGCCGAAGAAGTTCGTGTATTGAACGCAGTGTCGTTTGATCTGGCGCCGGGTGAATCGGTCGCGATCGTGGGCGCCTCGGGTTCCGGCAAGAGCACCTTCCTGCATCTTTTGGGCGGTCTCGACCAGCCGAGTGACGGTGATGTGCTCATCGCCGGCCGTAGCTGGCAGAGCATGTCGGAAAAAGAACGTGGTCATTGGCGTAACCGGCACATGGGTTTTGTGTATCAGCACCACCATCTGCTGCCGGAATTTACGGCGCTGGAAAACGTCGCGATGCCGTTACTGGTGCGCGGTTTGTCCAAAGCCGACGCCGAGATCGAAGCCCGTGCGTGGTTGGAACGGGTGGGTCTGGGGCACCGCTTGCAGCACACGCCCGCCGCGCTATCCGGTGGCGAGCGTCAGCGCACGTCGATTGCCCGCGCCTTGGTGACGCGTCCCACTTGTGTCTTGGCCGATGAGCCGACCGGCAATCTGGACCGCCAGACAGCGGCGCAAGTGTTCGCGGTGTTTCGTGAGCTGAGCGTCGAATCGGGTGTCGCCTTCGTGTTGGTATCGCATGATCCGGATCTGGCAGCCCAACTGGATCGCACCTTGCGCTTGCAGGATGGCGTGCTGAGCGCCGCCTAGCGGGTTGCGCGCGGCCGGTTCAATGACTGACGTGCCGCGTATGTTGTCGCCGTTGATCGCGTTTGCGGCCGGTGTACTGGTCTGTCAGTGGCTGCCCGAAATCCCATCGTTGCCCTGGGGGCACATCCTGCTGCTGGCATCAGCTGCATCGGTCATCGGGCTTGTCCGTGCGCATCAGTCGGCCAGTCGTTGGGCCGTACTCTTTTTAGTCATCAGCGCATTTCTGAGCGGCGCTGCCTACGTTTGCTGGCGTAGCGCGGCAGTCTTGGCCGATCAACTCCCCGAAGCAGCCATGGGCCGCAACTTGCTGATTACCGGCGTGGTGGACAGCCTGCCGGATCGCACAGCGCGCGGCCAGCGCTTTCTGTTTCGGGTAGAAAGCACCGGTGACACGTTCCATGTGCCCGAGTGGATTCAACTGTCAGTCTGGCAAAAGGATGCGGATGGCGACGCCTTGGCGCACGAGATTCCGCAGCGCATCCAGCCGGGCGAGCGTTGGTCGTTCAGCGTTCGGCTGAAACGACCGCATGGCCTGGCGAATCCGCATGGCTACGATGTCGAAGCACGTCTCTTTGAAATGGGCGTGCGTGCCACGGGTTATGTGCGTGCCGGTGAGCGGCTTGATGCCTTTGTCGCCACGCCATCGACCGTGATTGCGCAACTGCGTTACCGCATTCGTGAACGCTTTGAACAAGTCTTGCCGAGCGACGCCTATCCGAATGCGGGCATATTGACCGCGCTGGCCATTGGTGACCAGAAGGCGATTCCCGGATCGCTGTGGCAGGTGTTCGCCAAAACAGGTACGACCCACCTGATGTCTATTTCCGGGCTGCATGTGACCTTGTTTTCGGGGCTGGTGGCGGTACTGGTCGCCTGGGTCTGGCGACGCGTGCCGAAATTGGCCGCGCGCATCCCGGCGCAACGTGCGGGCGTCTTCTGCGGCTGGTTTGCTGCCGCGTTCTACACGCTGATCGCCGGTGCCGGTATTCCGGCTTTGCGTACGTTATTCATGTTAAGCGTGGCGGCACTGGCCATTCTTACGGGGCGACGTGTCTCACCGTTCCGGATTCTGTTGCTGGCCTTGGTGGCTGTGCTGCTGTTTGATCCGTGGGCGGGTATGAGCCCCGGCTTCTGGCTGTCGTTCGTGGCCGTCGGCCTGCTGCTCTGGGCAGCGCTGGCCGAACATGGTGGCGAACGCGAACAGGCGTCACTCATGCAGCGTCTGCGGCATGGGCTCAAGGGCTTTGGCCGTACGCAGTGGGCGGTGACCATTGGCACACTGCCGTTCCTGCTGGTCTTTTTCAGCCAGTTCTCGTTGATCTCACCGCTGACCAACGCGATTGCGATTCCCTGGGTCAGCGGCGTGGTGACACCGCTGACGATTCTGGCGCTGATCATCCCCTGGGATCCGCTGTTGATGCTGGCGGACGCGTTGCTGTCGCCCTTGATGAGTCTGCTGGTCTGGGCTGCTGCGTTGCCCGTGGCGATCTGGCATGCGCCGACACCCTCGCCGCTGGTTTTTCTGCTCGCGCTGCTGGGGGCGCTCTGGTGGCTCATGCCCGCCGGATTACCGGGGCGCTGGATGGCGATCTTCCTCTGCCTGCCATTGGTTT
>JBLIZO010000047.1:0-10786 GCA_048859965.1 Fluviibacter sp. | reverse complement strand
TGCGCAGCGTCGTTAAAAAGCCTTCCAGCGCCAGATCGCAGACCGGTGCGCTTTGCAGCAGGGCATGCAGGAGGGCGTGCTGGTTCAGGGCGGCGATGTCGTCGGCGGTTAAATGCGCGTCATCGTGGTGCGGCAGGTGTTTTTGAATCAGCGGGTCGTGCTTGAGCAGCTTCCCCGCTTGTTCGGCCAGTTCGGCCGGCGCGCCCCAGGTTTCGGCTACGGCACGGGCGACGGCTGTCTGCAGTTGCGGGTCATGGGCGGTGATGGCGACATGGTTGAGGCAGCGTGCAAACAGCGCCTGCATATCGGCGCTGTCTTGCAGGCTGTTGGCCTGCCAGGCGGCGAACAGCCCCTGCGTGTATTTGCCGGTTTCTGTGGAGATCTGCGCCAGCAGTTGCCAGGCTTTGGGGTGGTTCGGGGCGGTCTGTACGATGGGGATCACTAACGATTCCGCCTGTGCGTATTGGCGCGCCTGAACCAGGTGTGCCGCGATATCCAGTGAGGGGTCGTGATTCATGGCGTTAATTTTAGGTTATTTGCCGTCGTTGCTATACTCGACCTATTGATATTTTGTGGCAGCACGAGATGAAACGGCGAGCGTGCGGTGAGTCGGGCGTCTCTCTGATCGAGGTGCTGGTCGGGGTGGCGTTACTGGTTGTCCTGGGCGTGTTGGCGGTACCCGGTTGGCAGACATTTCAGGAGCGGCAACGTTTGAAGTCGGCGGCTGAAACGCTGGCCACCAGCCTGAACCTGGCCCGCTCGACGGCGTTGGCGCAACAGCAGTTCACCTATGTGCAGTTGTCGGGTCAGGGCAGTGAGCGCTGGTGCTACACGGTGTCGATGACGCCCAACTGTGATTGCGCCACCGGTTGCGAGACGCTGCAGTGCGTGGATGGGGCGCAGTGGCCGGGGGTGGTGCTCAGCGGCAGTTCGCGCAAGACGTTTCGCTTTAACTGGAAGAATGGTTCGGCGACCGGCGCCAATGGCACGGCCATGTTCGTTGGCGCGCAGAGCGGGCAGCGTTTATGCGTGGTGCTCAGCAATCTGGGGCGGGTTAGAATGGTCACTTCCAAACAGAAACCGGTGCCCGGCTATACGCCGGATGCCAGTTGCAATTGATTTTGTATGAGCCATCATCATTCCCATCGTCACTCATCGGCAGCCCTTAAAGGCGCAGACACCGACTTTGATCTGATCATTGTGGGCGGCGGCCTGACCGGGTCTGCCCTGGCTGTGGCCCTGGCCGATACGTCGTTGCGCATTGCCCTGGTGGACGCCCGCTCGCCGAGTCGGCCGCAGGGCTGGCCCGCGCGCTGGGACAGCCGGGTGTATGCGATCAGCCCCGGTAGCGCCGATTTTCTGGCGCAGATCGGGTGCTGGGAGCATTTGCCGGCGGCGCGTCTGCAGCGTGTGGCGCGCATGGCTGTGGTCGGTGACGCGGGGGGGAAAATCGATTTCTCCGCCTACGATATTGGCGTTGAAGAATTGGCCTGGATCGTGGAATCCGCCGAGATGGCCTGCGAGTTGTGGACGACGGTGTCGCGACAGCGCAATGTGACCTGTTTTTGCCCGGCCGAGCCGCTTGCCTTGCAGGTGGCCGATGACGCCGCCACATTGACGTTGGTCAGCGGCCAGACTTTACGCGCCCAACTGGTGGTCGGCGCGGATGGCCGCGAATCGTGGGTGCGTCAGCAGATGGGCTTGAGCAGCCAGCACGACCCCTATGGCGAGCTGGGTGTGGTGGCAAACTTCACCACCGAGTTGCCGCACTTCGGCACGGCGTATCAGTGGTTCCGCGCGGATGGTGTCCTGGCGTATCTGCCGCTCTCGGGCGGTGACGGTGAACACGATGGCCGCATGATGTCGATGGTGTGGTCGGCGCCGGAGGCCACGGCCCAAGCATTGCTGGCGCTGGCGCCGGAGGAACTGGCGTTTCGTGTCGCGGCGGCCGGTGAAAACACGCTGGGGGAACTGACCCTGATGGCCCCGGCGGCGGGTTTTCCGCTCAAACTGGTGCGTGTGCCGCAGGTGGTGGCGCCGCGTGTGGCATTGATCGGCGATGCCGCGCATGGGATTCATCCGCTGACCGGGCATGGCGTGAACCTGGGGTTTCAGGATGCGCGCGTGCTCGCACAATTGATGCGCAGTGCGCGCCCGGTCGATGATCTGGGTGATCTGCGGCTGCTGTCGCGCTATCAACGCGCGCGCAAGGAAGAGGTGGTGTTGCTGCAATCGGCGACGGATGCCATGCGTAAGCTGTTTGCGGCCAAGGCCCCCGGTTTGTCGCCGCTCCGCAACCTGGGGCTGTCGTTGACCAACAAACTGCCGTTGGTGAAATCGCTGTTGATTCGTTATGCGCTGGAGCGCTGATTGGAAACCTGTATGAAGAAAACCGTTCTTGCCCTGGTGCTGTCGTCGATGGCGCTGCTGGGGGCGCCCGCACACGCCGATGAGATTGCCTCGCCCGCGTTGGCCGCAGTTGTTGAAAAACAACTGGGCGTGAAGCCGCAGCGTATCGTCAAGACGCCGTACCTGGGCGGGCTGTATGAAGTGTATGCCGGTGGTCAGTTGTTTTACAGCGACGAAAAGGGTTCGGTGTTCGTCTTCGGTTCGCTGATTGACGGCAAGACGCTGCGTAATATTACGGCCGAGCAGCAGGTTGCGCTGTTGCCGTTGCAGGATGCGATCAAGCGCGTCAATGGCAATGGCGGTAACGGTAAGCGCACGCTGATTACCTTTGAAGACCCGAACTGCGGGTACTGCAAGAAGCTGACGAAAGAGTTGGTGAATCTCAAGAATGCGACGGTTTATACCTTTATGGTGCCGATCCTGTCGGAGGATTCGCTGGTCAAGTCGAAGCGTATCTGGTGCGCGCCGGACCGCCTGCATGCCTGGGACGACTGGATGCTGAACGGTAAAGCGCCCACGGGGCCGGACAACTGTGCCAACCCGCTGGAGCGTAACAGCAAGCTGGCTCAGGGGCTGGGTGTGAGCGGTACGCCGGCGATCTTTTTCCCGAACGGCGAGCGGGTGCCGGGGTATATGCCGCTGGATAAGATTGAAAAGATGTTGAAGTAAAAAAGGGCGCCTCGGCGCCCTTTTGGGTGTGCGGCAGTTAATTACAGGCTGCGCGTATCCGGTGTGGCGGTGATGCGGTGAATGGTCAGGTCGGCGCCGTTGTATTCCTCTTCCTGATCCAGGCGGATACCGACCAGCAGTTTGAGTGTGCCGTAGACCACGCCGCCGCCCACCAGCGCCACAACGATGGCCATGCCGGTCATGATGAGTTGTGCGCTCAGGGAGATGCCGCCCAGACCACCCAGGGCCTGTGCCCCGAAGATGCCCGCAGCAATGCCGCCCCAGGCACCACACAGGCCGTGCAGCGGCCAGACGCCGAGCACGTCATCGATCTTGAGGCGGTTTTGCGTCAGGGTGAACATCCAGACAAACAGGGCGCCGGCGATCACGCCGGTCGTCAGTGCGCCGAGCGGGTGCATGAGGTCGGAACCGGCACACACGGCCACCAGGCCTGCCAGCGGGCCGTTGTAGGCGAAGCCGGGGTCGTTTTTACCGACGACCAGGGCAGCCAGCGTGCCACCGGCCATGGCCATCAGCGAGTTGGCGGCGACCAGGCCGCTGATCTTGTCCAGTGTCTGGGCGCTCATGACATTAAAGCCGAACCAGCCGACGGCCAGCACCCAGGCGCCCAGCGCCAGAAACGGAATGGACGACGGCGGATGTGCCGAGACCTCGCCGCCTTTGCTGTAGCGGCCATGGCGTGCGCCAAGCAGCAGCACGGCGGGCAGGGCGATCCAGCCACCCATGGCGTGGACGACGACGGAGCCGGCGAAGTCGTGGAATTCGTGTCCAAAGGTGGCTTGAAGCCAGGCCTGAATGCCGAAATGCTGGTTCCAGGCGATGCCTTCAAAGAACGGGTAGACAAACCCGACCAGGACGAAGGTGGCGGCCAGTTGCGGGCTGAATTTGGCACGCTCGGCAATGCCGCCCGAGATGATGGCGGGGATCGCGGCGGCGAAAGTCAGCAGGAAGAAGAAGCGGGTGATGTCATAGCCGTTTCTTTCGGCGATTTGCGTGGCGCCGATAAAGAAGTCGGTGCCATAGGCCACGGTGAAACCGATCGCGAAGTAGGCGATGGTGGAAATGGCGAAATCGGCCAGAATTTTGACGAGGGCGTTGACCTGATTCTTCTTGCGTACGGTGCCGACTTCGAGGAAGGCGAAACCGGCGTGCATGGCCAGCACCATAATGGCGCCGAGTAGAATGAATAAGGTATCGGAGGCTGTTTTGAGCGTGTCCATGGGGCGAATGACGCACAGGTCTTGTGCGTGATGGATGGGTAATGCCCCAGTAAATGCAATTATTGTGCCAAAGTGGTGCGGTGCTGCCCGGTCAGGATTCGGGCGGCTACGATGGTCTGCGTATCATGTTTGGCGCTGTTTGGTGTACCAAAACAGGTGTTTGGCGCACCAACCTTGTGCGATGGGTTACAGCGACGGTTTGCTTGCGCCGCTGTGGTGCGGCGACGCTGCGTTTAGTCCCGTACGCGGTCGGCTGGCACGGCGCCCGGCGGCAACAGTGCCCACATCTGACCGGGCTGCTTCATGCGCCCGGCTTCTTTACCGGCTTCGGGTCCGAAGCCCCAGAAGAAATCAGCGCGTACGGCCCCCTTGATGGCGCCCCCGGTGTCCTGCGCCAGGACCAGGCGTTGCATGGGCTTATTGGTATTCGGGTAAGAGGTGTCCAGCCAGACGGGTGCGCCGAGTGGGGTGGCGCGAGGGTCGATGGCGATGCTGCGTCCCGGGGTCAGCGGTACGCCCAGTGCGCCCGGTGGGCCGGCGTCCGGGTTGTTCGGGTCAGTCGGCAGGTTACGGAAGAAAACGTAACTCGGGTTTTCGTTGAGCAGTGCCTGTACTTTGCCGGGGTTGTTGCGTGCCCAGCTTTGAATGCCCTGCATGGAGGCCTTGTCAGCGGTCAGGTCGCCGCGCTGGATGAGTACCGTGCCGATGCTCTTGTAGGGCTGGCCGTTCTGGTCGGCGTAGCCAATGCGTTGGCGGCTGCCGTCGGGCATCTGGATACGGCCGGAGCCCTGGATCTGCAGGAAGAAGAGTTCGATGGGGTCATCGACCCAGGCCAGGGTTTTGGCGTTCATACGTGCCGGGTCGGCATCGATCTGCTCGCGTGTCCAGTAGGGAATGACTTTGTTACCCTCCGTCAGGCGGCCTCGCACACGCTTGCCTTTGAGCTCGGGGAAAAGGTCGCCGAGTTCGATGGTCAGCAGGTTGGCGGGCACGCCGTAAACCGGGTAGCGCGCCTTGTGCGAATGCTCACGGGCGCCTTGCAGGAGGGGCTCGTAATAGCCGGTGAACAGCCCGTTGGTAGCACCATCGTTCTGGACGAGTTGATAGGGTTTGTAATATTTCTGGTAGTAGGCGCGCAACGTGGTGGGGTTTTTGCGGTCTGCGTCGCTCAGGTTTTTGAAGGCGCTACAGGCTTCCTGCCAGCCCGGTTTTTTACCGAGGGCGCTACAGGTTTGCAGCAGCGCGGGCGTCGCCTCATTCAGCGCCTGGTCGTTGGCCCAACCGGGGAGGTCGCTCCAGTTGGCCGCCCGGAGCGGTTTGATGATTTGCACGACCGCCGGTTTGACGGCTTCTTTGCAGGGTGGGCATTCGGTGGTGGCGCAGCCGCTGAGCAGCGCGAACATGCTGGCCGTGCTTGCCAGCATGAGGCCTGTTCCGGAGAATGTCGGAATGATCGAAGTAGGAGCAGACAGTCGGCGCATCATGCGGGCTTTAAAACATCCATGATTAAAACATCGCAAAGTATACAGAGCGATCCGGCAGAGCGGGCGGCTGATGCCCTGGCGGGGTTGCTGCAACGGGCCGAAGCCGTGCTGGCACGTGTTGAGGCGTTGATGCTGCCTGTGGCGGGCGCGGACGTAGACTGGTCCGCCAACGCCTGGCGCTGGGTCGTCAACAAGCGCACCGGGTTGGGGCAACTCGTTGCGGTATCAAAGATTTCGTCGATGCAGTTGTGCGACCTGCACGACATCGACGCGCAGAAGGCCAAACTGGTTGCCAATACCGAGCAGTTTCTGGCGGGCCGTCCGGCGAATAACGTGTTGATGACCGGTGCGCGTGGTTGCGGCAAGTCGTCGCTGGTGCGTGCGTTGCTGACAGCCTATCGGCAGCAGGGGTTGCGCATCATCGAAATCGACAAACATGACTTGCGCGATATTCCGGAGATTGTGGCGTTGCTGACCGGTCGCCCGGAAAAGTTTATTCTGTTTTGCGATGACTTGTCTTTCGAAGCTGGAGAATCAGGATACACGGCGCTCAAGTCGGTGCTCGATGGTTCGGTGGCGGCGGTGCCGGATAACGTGCTGATCTATGCCACATCGAACCGGCGGCACCTGATGCCGGAATATTTCTCCGAGAATGCGGCAACCCAGTATGTGGGCGACGAGATTCACCCCGGCGAAGCCGTCGAAGAAAAGATTTCATTGTCGGAGCGCTTTGGTCTGTGGCTGTCGTTTTATCCGTTCAGTCAGGCGGCTTACCTGGATATTGTGAATGCGTGGCTCAAGCACCACGGTTTAAACGACGAGGCGCTTGCCGAGGCCCGGCAGCATGCGTTGAACTGGGCGGTGCAGCGCGGTTCGCGTAGCGGCCGGGTGGCCGAGCAGTTTGCGCGTGACTGGGTGGGACAGGCGCAGGGAAAGGGTGCGGCATGACGGTGCCGGGCTCAGAGACTCAGAATCTGGTTGTCTCCGGTGCCCAGATCGAGGCCAGGCTGACGCGTGTGTCGGCGGCCGTGATCTTGCGTCATGACGGGGCGGAATATCTGCTGGCGCAGCGGCCACCGGGCAAGGCGTATGCCGGTTACTGGGAGTTTCCCGGCGGCAAGGTGGAGGCCGGCGAAAGCTTTGGCGAAGCGTTGGTGCGTGAACTGCAGGAAGAGCTGGGGGTCACCGTGACGGCGATGACGCCGTGGGTGACGCGGCACTTCGTGTACCCGCATGCGCGCGTCGAGATCCGCTTCTTCCGGGTGACGGCCTGGACGGGTGATTTACACCCGCATGAGCATACCGATACCGCCTGGTTGGCAAGCGGCGGCATGGCTGGCGGCAAGGATCTGGATCAGATGCCGGTCGCGCCGGTGTTGCCGGCCAATACGCCGATATTGCGGGCGCTGGCGCTGCCCGCTGTGTATGCGGTGACGAATGCGGCTGCGGTCGGGGTGGCGGCTGAACTGGCACGACTTGAACGTGCGCAGCCGATGCTGGTGCAGGTGCGGGAAAAATCAATGGCTCAGACGCAGCGCATGGCGTTCGCGCGCGAGGTGATCGCACGGGTGCACGCTTATGGTGGTCAGGTGCTGTTGAACGGCGGTGTCGATGAAGCGCTTGCCGTGGGGGCGGATGGCGTGCAACTGAGCTCGACGGCGTTGATGGCAAGTGATGTGCGTCCTTCTCTGCCGCTGGTGTTTGCCTCATGCCATAACGCAGTCGAGTTGAATCAGGCCAGTCGGTTAGGTCTGGATGCCGTGGTGTTGGGGTCGGTCAAGCCCACGCCAACGCATCCGGCGCAAGCGCCGCTGGGTTGGGGCGCATTTGCCAGCCTGATCGAAGGAACATCGTTACCGGTCTATGCGATTGGGGGCATGGCCGCGACCGATGTCGCTGAAGCACAGTCGTTGGGCGCGCAGGGCGTTGCGATGTTGCGGGGCTGGTAGGGGTGTTGCGCGCGCCGGGCGTAGGCTGTGCGGCCGGCGCTCGGCTTTGTCGATGCCGGGCTTACTGCTCGGTGGGTGCGTCTTCGTTGAGCCCCTGATCGTTTTCCTGCACGGGAATCCGGTAGGACTCGTTGGCCCAGGCGCCCAGATCAATCATTTTGCAGCGTTCTGAGCAAAACGGTCGCCATTTGTTTTCCGGCGAAAACAGGGCGGGCTCACCGCAGTGCGGGCATGGAACCGTACTCGCCATGACTTAAATGGCGCAGAAAGTGAGGTCGAAGCGGATATCGCGTTCCACCTGACGCGGGCGCAGATGGAAATCGGTTTCCATAAAGCGCAGATTCAGTGCGTACTTGTTGGCGCTGGTTTCCGGTGTGATCATCGCGTCGTGAATGCGGATACGCAGCATCTGGGCATTGACCCCGGCCAGCGTGCGTTGGTAGCTGCCGCGCGAGGCCGTGTAGGCTTCGGGCATACCGCTGTCGCGCAACAGGTGCAGGACAATGGTCAGGCCGTCACGCAGCGGCAGGAAGGGCTCCAGCCACGTTTGCAGATCGCGCTGACGTTGCGCGGTCGGCTGGTTCAGCCAGAGGTGGTACGAGGGAATATCGAACTCGCTGAGGCCGCCCGGAATCATCGAACGGTTTTTGATCGACATCAGCCATTCGTTATCGCGCAGGTGCTGGCCCAGTTTGCCGCTCAACCCGTGTAACAGGTTCAGTGCCTGCGAGATTTCATCAAGCGCGGCATCCAGTGCTTCTGATGAAATGTTCGGGTTGTCACGGAAGGCGGTCAGCACCTGACGCTGACGCTCCAGTTCCTGCAGGAGCTCGGACTTCAGATCCGGCCGGGCGACTTCCAGAATCTCAAACAGGACCGTCAGTGCGGCGTGGTGATCGTGGGTGTCCGGCGCACCGAGATAGTGCGCCATCCGCGCGAACAGGTCTTCCAGACGCAATAATGCGCGGATGCGTTCGGTGAGCGGATATTCGTAGATCAGCACGGTGGGAATGGGAGCAAGGGCAGGCCTGGTCTCTGGGTGGGCGGTATCCGTATCCGCAACAACCGGCGTTGCTGCGGAAAAGGCTAATTCTTCAAATAATAGACCTATTTGCTGCATTTGTTACACATCAGCAGGGTTTTTGTCGGTAATTTTGCGATCCGGCCCGTCGGTGCACCGATATTCGGCCAGTGCCAGATAGCGGCGATGAATGGCGGCCGCTTGTTCATCCCGTTGTTGTGGGGTGCCGCTGTTGTCGATGGTTTCTGTTGCCAGCGCCAGGCGGGTTTCGCGCGGGGCCTGGGTCTGCAGAATCAGGTCGGCGAGGTCTTCGCTCAATCCCTGCGGTTGTCCCGACGCGGCGCTACGCGCCAGCAGGCGTTGTTTCTGTACCGCCGGTGGACAGTCGATGACCAGTACGCGGTCGGCCTGTTCACGCAGAAAGCCGGTCTCGGCAAAGAGCGGCACATCGGCCACGACATAGGGCGATCGGGCATGACAAAGGGCTTCGATGGCCTGGCGACGAATCAACGGGTGGAGAATCTGCTCCAGTTGAGCTTTGCGGCCAGGGTCATTGAAGATGATGTCGCGCAGTGCACTGCGATTGAGCGTGCCATCCGTATGGAAAATACTGTCGCCGAACGCTTCGTGCAGTAAGGGCAGGGCAGCACCGTCGGGTGCCGTCAGGCGATGCGCAATGCGGTCGGTGTCCACGACCTCGATGCCCTGGGCTTTGAGGTAATCGGCGACCGCCGATTTGCCGCACGCGATACCGCCTGTCAGGATGATCAGCGGCCGATCGATACTCAGTTCGCTGGTCATGCCGCTGTTCATACGAGGACCAGATTATCCCGGTGGATCAGTTCGGGTGCGTCCAGATAACCGAGGCGCTGTTCGATCTCGGCGCTCGGGCAACCGGCGATTCGCCGCGCTTCGCTGCTGGCGTAGTTGATGAGACCACGGGCGATTTCCTCACCCGTTTCGTCCAGACAGGCGACGACTGCACCGCGTTCGAAGTCGCCCTCGACGTGTGTGACGCCAACCGGTAACAGGCTGCTGCCGGTACGCAATGCGTTGCTGGCGCCCGCATCGAGTTGGATACGCCCGGCCAGTTGCAGGTGGTCGGCCAACCATTGCTTGCGCGCGGCCAGCGGTGGCTGGCTGGCGATCAGCAGGGTGCCGAGTGGCGCCCCTTGGAGCAGGCGCGGTAAGGCGTCCGGTGTGCGACCGCTGGCAATGACCGTATGTGCTCCGCTGCGGGCGGCACGCTTGGCCGCCCATATTTTGGTGATCATGCCGCCGGTGCCGACGTGTGTGCCACTGCCGCCAGCCATACGTTCGTAACGCTCGTCGCCGGCCGTGCCCTGGCTGACCAGGGTGGCGCTGGCGTCTTTGCGCGGGTCGGCGGTGTAGAGACCCTCCTGATCGGTCAGGATAATCAGGGCGTCGGCTTCAATGAGGTTGGCGACCAGCGCACCCAGCGTGTCATTGTCACCAAAACGGATCTCGTTCGTGGCGACGGTGTCATTTTCGTTGATGATCGGCAGGACGCCCAGATCGAGCAGGGTGCTGATCGTCGCACGGGCGTTGAGGTAACGCGTGCGGTCAGCCAGGTCTTCGTGCGTGAGCAGAATCTGCGCGGTGCGGATACCGTGTGCGCCAAAGGCTTGCTGGTAGGTTTGTGCCAGCCCCATTTGGCCAACGGCTGCGGCTGCCTGCAGTTCGGGGATGCTGCCAGGGCGTTTGCGCCAGCCCAGTTGTTGCATGCCACAGGCGATGGCGCCCGAAGAGACGAGGAGCAACCGGCGACCGTCGGCCGCCAGCGCCGCCATCTGTTTGGCCCAGCTATTGATGGCGTCGAGGTCGAGGCCGGTGCCGTTGTTGGTGATGAGTGCACTGCCGATCTTGACGACCAGCGTGCGGGCATGCACCAGCGATTGACGCGAGTCAGTCATCACCACCCTCGAACTCGGCGTCTTCATCGATATAGACGGTTTCGCCATCGGGCATCACGTCCCGAATGTCGTGTTCGGT
>JBLIZO010000046.1:0-8481 GCA_048859965.1 Fluviibacter sp. | reverse complement strand
GTATCGGCAAGGGCCATCTGGTTAAAGAAGTGGATGCCTTGGGTGGCGCTATGGCGGCGGCCACCGATGAAGCCGGGATTCAGTTCCGTATTCTGAATGCGTCAAAGGGCCCCGCCGTGCGTGCCACACGCGCCCAGGCCGACCGTGTGCTGTACAAACAGGCGATTCGCCGTCGCCTGGAAAACCAGCCAAATTTAACAATTTTTGCGCAGGCCTGTGATGACCTGATCATGGACGGTGACCGTGTGATCGGTGCCGTGACGCAGCTCGGCATTCGTTTTTGTGCCAACGCCGTCGTGTTAACCGCCGGTACCTTTCTCAATGGCCTGATCCATGTGGGGCTGCAGAACTATTCGGGTGGCCGCATGGGCGACCCGCCTTCCGTGTCGCTGGCCAGCCGTCTGCGCGAACTCCAGCTGCCACAGGGCCGCCTGAAGACCGGCACGCCGCCCCGCCTGGATGGTAAAACCATCGATTTCTCGGTGATGCAGACGCAGCACTCGGACGACCCGCTGCCCGTATTCTCGTTTTTGGGCAGCGCCGCGCAACACCCGGCCCAGTTGCCGTGTTGGATTACCGATACCAATGAGCGTACGCACGAGATTATTCGCCATAACCTCGACCGCTCGCCCATGTACACGGGCGTGATCGAAGGCGTTGGCCCACGCTATTGCCCGTCGATTGAAGACAAGATTCACCGCTTTGCCGATAAGGCCAGCCACCACGTGTTTCTGGAGCCGGAGGGTCTGGATACGCATGAGATCTACCCGAACGGGATCTCGACCTCGCTGCCCTTTGATGTGCAGCTACAGATCGTGCGTTCGATCCGCGGCATGGAACAGTGCCATATCCTGCGGCCGGGTTATGCGATTGAGTACGACTATTTCGATCCGCGCGGCCTGAAAGCCTCACTGGAAACCAAGGCGATCAGCGGGCTGTTTTTTGCCGGTCAGATCAACGGCACGACGGGTTATGAAGAAGCGGCCGCGCAGGGCCTGTTGGCCGGTTTGAATGCGGCCCGATATACCCGTAATGAAGCGGCCTGGTGCCCGCGTCGTGACGAATCCTATCTGGGCGTGCTGGTGGATGATCTGATTACGCGAGGGGTCAGCGAGCCTTACCGCATGTTCACCAGTCGTGCCGAATACCGTTTGAGTCTGCGCGAGGACAATGCCGACCTGCGTTTGACCGAGATTGGTCGGGGCATGGGGTTGGTGGACGATGTGCGCTGGGCAGCGTTTTGCGACAAACGCGACGCCATTGAGCGCGAACAGCAGCGATTGCGTGCTCTTCGTGTCAATCCGGCGAAGATACCCGGTGAATTGATCGAGTCGGTGCTGGGTAAATCGCTGGAACGAGAAACGTCGATGTATGAACTGTTGCGTCGGCCGGATACGCACTATGCCGGTTTGCAGCAACTGGCCGAGCATGCCGGTCTGGCGGCGGCTGTTGCATTGACGCCGGAAGTGATCGAACAGGTTGAGATTCAGGCCAAGTATCAGGGCTATATTGATCGTCAACGCGACGAGGTGGCGCGCCAGGCGGCCTATGAAACGCTGGTGTTGCCAGAGACGCTGAATTACACCGATGTGGTCGGCCTGTCGCGTGAAGTCTGCCAGAAATTGCAGGCGCATCGCCCGCAAACGCTGGGTCAGGCGGCGCGCATTCAGGGGGTGACGCCAGCAGCGATTGGTTTGCTGTTGGTACATCTGAAGCGCCTGGGTGTAGCGTTGGGTGCTGTGTTGTGAGTGAGGCGATCACCGTGCGAAGTGCCGAAATTGCACAGTTGATTTGCGGTGCGGCGCAGATGGATGTCTCGTTGACCGAAGTGCAGGCCCATCAATTGCTCGATTATCTGGATCTGCTGCAGAAGTGGAATAAGGCCTATAACCTGACGGCCGTGCGCGAGCGACCGGCAATGCTGACGCAGCACCTGCTGGATTCCTTGTCGGTGGTGTCGCATCTGCCGCCGGGTGATCTGCTCGATGTGGGCAGCGGGGGCGGGCTGCCGGGGATTCCGCTGGCGATTCTGCAGCCCGAGCGTTCGATCACGCTGATCGACACCGTGGGCAAGAAAGTGGCTTTTCTGAAACAGGCGGCGATGACGCTGGGTTTGAAGCATTTGAGTGCCGTGTCGGATCGGGTTGAAAGCTGGGTGCCGCCTGCGGCGCACGCGGGCGGTTTTGCGCTGATTACGGCGCGCGCCTATGCGACGTTGAATACCTTGGTGGGGCAAACCCGGCGTCTTTTGGCGGAAAATGGCGCTTGGTATGCCATGAAAGGTGTCTTTCCCGACGCCGAAATGGCAGAATTGCCGTCTGATGTCGCAGTAAAAGCGGTGATACCGCTGAAAGTGCCCGGTCTTGGTGCAGAAAGACATCTCGTGGTGCTGGCGTCGGATGGTGCGAAGCCACCGGTTTCAATGAACGAATTTTCTGAGAATTAAAGGCGCAGCATGCGGATTCTGGCGATTACCAATCAAAAAGGCGGTGTGGGCAAAACCACGTCGGCCGTGAATCTGAGTGCGGCGCTGGCCAAGCTGGGGCAGCGTGTGTTGCTGATCGACCTGGATCCGCAGGGTAATGCGACGACCGGTTGCGGGATTGTCAAAACGGATGCGCTGCCGACCGTGTATCAACTGCTGCTCGGTGATACGACGTTGGGCGGCGCGATTCAGAAAACCGACTACGGTTTTGATATTCTGCCGGCGAACCGTGAACTGGCCGGTGCCGAGATTGAGCTGATCGAACTCGATGGCCGCGAACAACGGCTGAAAGATGCCCTGGCAACGGTGGCAGACCGGTATGACTATGTGCTCATTGACTGTCCGCCGGCGCTGAATATGCTGACGGTGAATGCGCTCGTCGCTTCGCAGTCGGTGATGATTCCGATGCAGTGCGAGTACTACGCGCTGGAAGGCTTGTCCGATCTGGTCGAGACGTTGCGCAAGGTGCGCGGCAACCTGAATCCGAACCTGGAAATCGAAGGCCTGCTGCGTACGATGTACAACGCGCAGAATACGCTGACGCAACAGGTGTCGGAGGAGTTGACGAGCCACTTCGGTGACAAGGTGTACACGACGATTATTCCGCGCAATGTACGACTGGCCGAAGCGCCGTCGCATGGCAAACCGGCCACGGCCTATGATGCATCGTCCAAGGGGGCGCAAGCCTATATGGCATTGGCAGAAGAGTTGCTGGGCCGTCATGGCAAAACCGTGGCCGCCAAATAACCAGAGACATGAGATGAACGCAAAAAACAAAGCCCGAGGTCTGGGGCGCGGGCTGGATGCCTTGCTCGGCGGCTCGAAAACAGCCGCCGTTGGCGCGGATAAGGTCGTTATTGCGGCCTCGGTGCAGCCGGAGGTGCCGCGCACGCTGCCGGTAAAAGACTTGCAGCCCGGTAAGTATCAGCCGCGTACACGCATGGACGAAGCCAGTCTCAATGAATTGGCTTCCTCGATTGCGGCGCAGGGTCTGGTGCAGCCGATCATCGTGCGTCCGCTGGGCGCTGGCGCGACAACGCCTTACGAAATTATTGCGGGCGAGCGCCGCTGGCGTGCTTCGCAGATTGCTGGCCTGAAAGAGGTGCCGGTACATGTGCACGCCATCGCCGACGAAGCGGCCTTGGCGATGGCGCTGATCGAGAACATCCAGCGTGAGGATCTGAATCCGTTGGAAGAAGCGCAGGGACTGCGGCGGCTCATTGATGAGTTTCAGTTGACGCATCAGGAAGCGGCTGAGGCGGTGGGTCGGTCACGTTCGGCGGCAACGAATCTGTTGCGCCTGTTGGATTTGGCGGCACCCGTACAGGATCTCCTGATGCAGGGTCGGCTCGACATGGGGCATGCACGCACGCTGCTGGCGCTGGTGGGCAGCGATCAGGTTGCTGTAGCGCAGCAAGTGGTGCTCAAGGGCTTGTCGGTGCGAGAAACCGAAGCGCTGGTGCGCCGCCGACAGAGTGAAAAAGCCACGCCCAGGGCGGGCTCTGGCGCATCAAAGACAGAAAATGCCGATGTGGCAAGATTGTCCGAACGGCTGGCCGATGCCCTCGGTGCGGCGGTTTCCATCGCGGCCAACAAGCGCGGCGCCGGCAAGATCACCATCAACTTTGACAGCCTTGATCAACTTGATGGGTTAATTGAGCGTTTTTCTGATTGACGGCGAGAAAAGCTCGCCGTATAGTTACGGCGTTTGAAGGCGCCTTGTTAGGCACAGCACACAACGCGATGAGGTAACGGTGTTTCGAGTTATACGCCTGCAACTGATCGCAATAATCATAGCTGTGGCACTGGCCGGGTTGCTTGCGGGAGGACGTGGCAGCGTTTCTGCTGCGATCGGAGGGGGGGTGGTTGTATTACCCAATTTTCTGTTCGCGCTGAGATTGATGGCGGCGTCGGCTAATCGTGCAGGAGTGACGAGGGCCGGGCTGTTTATCTTCTACGAATTCCTCAAGCTTGCCCTCACACTGGTTTTGTTGGCGGTTGCCATCAAGCTGTATGCGGACCTGAACTGGCCCAGTATGCTGCTCAGTATGGCAATCACCTTGCAGGTCAATTTTTTAGCACTGGCGAAAAGAACCTGAGATGGCGACTGAAAACGTAGCGAACGCAGCGGCCCACAGCGGCCCGACACAGGGTGAATACATTGTTCACCACTTGACCCACCTGAACACCACGGGTGAGGCCCAGAAGACAATCGTTGACTGGTCCGTGTGGAATGCCGACTCCCTCTTTTTCTCGACTACGTTGGGCGTAATCGCCATTTTCCTGCTGTGGCTGGTTGCGCAGCGTGCAACGGCTGGCGTGCCGGGTCGCATGCAGGCGGCAGTGGAAGTGCTGGTCGAAATGGTTGCCAATCAGGCCAAAGGCATTATTCACGACGCCAAGTCGCGTCTGTTTGTTGCCCCGCTGGCTTTGACCGTGTTTGTCTGGATCTTCTTCATGAACCTGATGGACATGTTGCCGGTGGATCTGTTGCCAAACCTGTGGTCGCAATATTACGCCGCAACCGGTCACGACCCGCATCATGCTTTCCTGCGCTCGGTGCCTTCGGCTGACCTGAGCGTAACGCTGGCGCTGGCACTCGGTGTGCTCATTGTCTGTATCTATTACAACATCAAGATCAAGGGCATCGGTGGTTGGGTGCATGAACTGTTTACCGCACCGTTTGGTGCGCACCCGGTATTGGCACCGATCAACTTTCTGATGCAGATGATCGAGTTTGCCGCCAAGACTATTTCGCACGGCATGCGGTTGTTCGGCAACATGTATGCAGGCGAACTCGTGTTCATGCTGATCGCCCTGATGGGCGCGGCCTGGGCCGGAACGCATTCGCTGTCGGGTGGTCTGCTGTTTGCAGGCCATGTGATTGCGGGTTCGATCTGGGCGATCTTCCACATCCTGATCATCACGTTGCAAGCGTTCATCTTCATGATGCTGACGCTGGTGTATGTGGGCCAGGCGCACGAGTCGCACTAATCTTTCTGTAGTACCTTTTCGTTTTACCTTTCTTTTTAACCCCGCTGTTCTCATCCCTTTCAAGGAGTCATCATGGAACAAATCCTCGGTCTAGTTGCTCTGGCTGCCGGCCTCATCATTGGTCTGGGTGCCGTCGGTGCCTGTATCGGTATCGGCATCATGGGTTCGAAGTTTCTCGAAGCTTCGGCTCGTCAACCTGAGCTGATGAACGAACTGCAAACCAAGATGTTCCTGCTTGCCGGTCTGATCGATGCCGCATTCCTGATCGGTGTTGGTATCGCGATGATGTTCGCATTCGCTAACCCGTTCGTGCTGAAGTAATCCTGAACAACCTTTTTCAGGAGGGCTCGTAGCGTGAATCTAAACGCAACATTATTCGCCCAGCTCATCGTTTTCTTCATACTTGTATGGTTCACGATGAAGTTCGTCTGGCCGCCGATCACGAAGGCGCTGGATGACCGTGCGAAAAAAATCGCTGACGGCCTGGCCGCAGCAGAACGTGGCAAGCATGAGCTTGAGCTTGCCAGCAAGCGTTCCGCTGAGGTTGTGCGTGAAGGCAAAGAAAAGTCGGCTGACGTCCTGGCTGCTGCTGAAAAGCGTGCTGTCCAGATCATTGAAGATGCCAAGGCCCAGGCCAAGGTTGAAGCTGACCGTATCGTGACGGCTGCTCGCGCTGATGTCGAACAGGAAGTTGTTCGCGCCCGCGAACAGCTTCGTGAACAGGTCGCTGTGCTGGCTGTGGCGGGTGCTGAGAAGATTCTCCGTAAGGAAATCAATGCGGGTGCCCATGCAGATATCCTGGTTGCCATCAAGCAAGGTCTGTAACTTATGGCTGAATCCCTCACCGTAGCCCGTCCTTACGCCGAGGCAGTTTTTCGCCTCGGTCGTGAGTCAAGCCAGCTGGCCGACTGGAGTGGTTGGTTGGCTCGCCTGTCGCTGATTGCCAATGAGTCGGCAATGCGGGACTGCTTCGATAATCCGAAGCTGAATTCCCGTCAAGTCACTGACCTGGTGGTGGGCGTGCTCGGGGTGGAAGCCCCGCAGGCGCTGTCACGTTTCATCGAGGTGCTTGCCGAAAACGGGCGCCTGGTCCTGCTTCCCGAAATTCAAACGCTTTTCGAAGCGCTGAAATCGGGCGAAGAAGGTGTCAAGGAAGCGCATATTTTCAGCGCCTTCCCGATGGACGATGCCCAGGTTGGACAGGTACTGCCTGTACTGGAACAGCATTTCTCTTCAAAGCTCAAGCCGCGCGTTACCGTGGAGCCGTCACTGATTGGCGGTATCAAGGTTGAAGTCGGTGACGAGGTGTTTGACGCCTCGGTGCGTGGCCAGCTCGACGCAATGGCTGTCGCGTTAAAGAACTAGGAGTTTTCTAAATGCAACTGAATCCTTCCGAGATCAGCGAGCTGATCAAGAGCAAGATTGAGAACCTGAGCCTGGGTGCTGAAACCCGGACCCAGGGTACCGTTGTTTCCGTTACGGACGGCATTTGCCGCGTTCACGGTCTGGAAGACGTGATGCAAGGCGAAATGCTGGAATTCCCGAACGGCATCATGGGTATGGCCCTGAACCTCGAGCGCGACTCTGTCGGCGCTGTGGTACTGGGTGAGTATGAGCAAATTTCCGAAGGTGATACCGTCAAATGTACGGGCCGCATTCTGGAAGTGCCGGTTGGTCCGGAACTGAAGGGTCGTGTTGTTAACGCCCTCGGTCAGCCGATCGACGGCAAAGGTCCGCTGGGCAACAAGCTGACCGACAAGATTGAAAAGGTTGCACCGGGCGTGATCTGGCGTAAGTCGGTGTCGCAGCCGCTGCAAACCGGTGTTAAGGCGGTTGACGCCATGGTGCCGATTGGTCGTGGTCAGCGTGAGCTGATCATTGGTGACCGTCAGACGGGTAAGACCGCTGTCGCCATCGATACCATCATTAACCAAAAGGGTCAGGGCGTTACCTGTATCTACGTTGCTGTTGGTCAGAAGGCTTCGACCATCGCTAACGTGGTACGCGCTCTGGAAGAGCACGGCGCCCTGGAATACACGATCATCGTTGCTGCGACCGCTTCGGATCCGGCTGCGATGCAGTTCATCGCACCGTACTCGGGTTGCACGATGGGTGAATACTTCCGTGACCGCGGTGAAGATGCCCTGATTATTTATGACGATCTGACCAAGCAAGCTTGGGCCTACCGTCAGATTTCGCTGCTGCTGCGTCGTCCGCCGGGCCGCGAAGCTTATCCGGGTGACGTGTTCTATCTGCACTCGCGTCTGCTGGAGCGTGCCGCTCGCGTGAGCGAAGAGTACGTAGAAAAGCTGACTAACGGTGAGATCAAGGGTAAGACCGGTTCGTTGACCGCCCTGCCAGTGATTGAAACTCAGGCAGGTGACGTTTCGGCGTTCGTGCCGACCAACGTGATTTCGATTACCGATGGTCAGATCTTCCTGGAAACCGACCTCTTCAACGCAGGTATCCGCCCGGCCATTAACGCCGGTATCTCGGTGTCGCGTGTGGGTGGTGCGGCTCAGACCAAGGTTATCAAGAAGCTGTCGGGCGGTATCCGTACCGACCTCGCCCAGTACCGTGAACTGGCTGCTTTCGCGCAGTTCGCTTCGGATCTGGACGATGCAACCCGTAACCAGCTGGAGCGTGGCCGTCGCGTTGTGGAAGTGCTGAAGCAGCCGCAGTACGAGCCGCTGAGCGTTTCGAAGCAAGCCGTGGTGCTGTATGCCATCACCCGTGGTTATGCCGATGATGTGGAAGTGAACCGCGTTCTGGAATTCACCCGCACGCTCATCAGCGACATCGAACACAAGAACGCAGCGCTGCTCGACAAGGTTGAGCAGACCAAGGATCTGGACGCTGATTCGGAGAAAGCACTCGTTGCTGCCATCGAAGCATTCAAGTCTGCTTGGGTTTGATCTAGGAGAGCGCCATGCCAAGCGGCAAGGAAATCCGTACTAAGATCAAAAGCGTAGAAAATACGCGGAAGATCACCAAAGCCATGG
>JBLIZO010000045.1:0-20622 GCA_048859965.1 Fluviibacter sp. | reverse complement strand
TCCTTTCAAGGTGCTATCGCTCTGACGCTTGATGCCAAAGGTCGGCTTGCCATTCCGGCGCGCCACCGGGAGCCGTTGGCGGCTGCCTTGGCGGGGCGCGAGTCTGCGACGACGGATGCGGGCGGTCTGATTCTGACCGCGCATCCGCATAAGTGTTTGCTCCTGTATCCGGAACCGGCCTGGACGCCGATCCGTGACCGTATCCTCAAAGCGCCGAGTTTTGATGTGCGCTCGGCGGCGCTGAAGCGGGTGCTGATTGGTAATGCGCGTGAGGAGGCGATGGATTCGGCCGGTCGTTTGCTGATTGCGCCCGAGTTGCGCGAGTTTGCCGGTCTGGAGCGCAAGGTCTGGATGGTGGGTCTGGGTTCGCACTTCGAGCTCTGGAGTGATGCCGGTTGGCAAGCGCAGAATGCGGCTGCGGTTGAAGTGCTGCAATCGGCAGAGCCGCCGGCTGGCTTTGAGGACTTCGCGCTGTGACAACCCGCGTCGAGGTGAGCCGCCCGACACCTCGCGCTCCCAGTGCCGCCGCCGCAGAGTCAGTGAGCCCGATGTCCGAATTTCATCAGACCGTATTGCTTGACGAAGCCGTCGAGGCGCTGGCGGTCCGTCCGGATGGTTGCTATATCGATGCCACCTTTGGTCGGGGTGGGCACTCCAAGAAAATTCTCTCGCAGCTCGGTCCGAACGGTCGATTGCTGGCGCTGGATCGCGACCCGCAGGCGGTTGTTGCTGCAGCGCAGATTCATGACCCGCGTTTCACGTTGGTGCATACGGCCTTTGATGGTATGCGTGCGGCTGCGCAGCAGGTTGGTTTTGAAGTGGCCCGTGTGGACGGGGTGCTGTTTGATCTGGGGCTCTCCTCTCCCCAGCTTGACACGGCATCCCGTGGGTTTTCGTTCCGGTTTGATGCGCCGCTGGATATGCGCATGGATACCACGCGTGGCCAGACGGCAGCGGCCTGGTTGGCGGAAGTCGATGAAAAAACTTTGGCGGAGGTGATTAAGGATTATGGCGAAGAACGGTTTGCTGTCTCGATTGCAAAGAAGATTGTGGTTGCTCGGGCCGAGCGTCCTCTCACCACAACCGGCGAACTCGCCGCGCTTGTACGCGCGTGCGTGCGCACCCGCGAGCCCGGCCAGGATGCGGCGACGCGCACCTTCCAGGCTATACGGATTTATATCAATCAGGAGCTCGGCCAACTGGCGCTGACATTGCCGCAGGCTTTCGATCTGCTCAAGCCGGGCGGGCGCTTGGTTGTCATCAGCTTCCATTCGCTCGAAGACCGTATCGTCAAGCGTTATCTGCAGGCCGGGGCCAAACCCGTCGAGCCGCCCAAGGGGGTGCCGTTGACGGCTGCGCAATTGCCACCGCCGAAGCTCAGGCTGATTGGCCGGCCGATCAAGGCGGGTGCCGCCGAAATCGAATGCAATCCGCGGGCGCGCAGCGCCATCATGCGTGTTGCCGAGAAACTGGCGGCCTGACGTATGCGACGGATCAACCTGCTCCTCATTGTCGTTGTGCTGGTTTCAGCCGTTGGCACGATTGCCGCCCAGCATCAGGCGCGCAAGCGTCTGCAGGCGCTGGAGCAGGAGCGTGATCGTTCGCACAATCTGGAGGTGGAGTTCGGTCAGTTGCAGTTGGAAATGTCGTCGTGGGCGGCGCACACGCGCATTGAACGTATTGCGCGCGAAAAGCTCGGTATGCAGCCGCCGGATATGAAAAAGGTGCAAAAGCTCGGGGGGGCGCAATGAGCCGCAAGGATCATCGCTTCACCGAGAGCCCGGTGCTCAAGGATCAGTTGGCTGGCTGGCGCATTCATCTGGTGTCGGCGCTGATTTTCGGCGGCCTGCTTGCGCTGGTCGGTCGCGCCTTCTATCTGCAAATGATCAATGAGGATTTTCTGCAGGAGCGTGGCGATGCCCGTTATCGTCGCGTGCTGGAGATTCCGGCTTCGCGCGGTAAGATTCTGGACCGCCACGGCGACATGCTGGCGCAGTCGACGCCGATGCGTGCTGTCTGGGCAACTGCCGATGCCAAGCTGGACAAGGCGCAACTCAAGGAGCTGGCAGCGCTGCTGGAGATGGATCCGCGGCAGATCGAAAAAAAGCTCACCGGCGACAAGAACTTCGTTTACCTCAAGCATCAGGTATCGCCGGACGCCGCAGCGCGGATTGCTGCGCTGAAGCTGCCGGGTATTCAGATGGACCGCGAATATAGTCGTTTCTATCCGGCGGGCGATATGGTTGCGCATATGGTCGGTTTTACCGGTAAAGATGATCGCGGCCAGGAAGGCGTCGAACTGGCGTTTGAAAACCGCCTCATTGGTAAAGCCGGCGAGCGGACCGTGATTAAAGACCGTCGCGGTCAGATTGTTGAAGAAGTCGGTTCGGAGCGGCCGCCGCAGGACGGTGAGGATATCCAGCTGGCGATTGATTCGAAGATTCAGTTCATTGCCTTTAACGCGCTACGTAATGCCGCCGAAAAATTCAATGCCAAGGGCGGCAGCGTCATCGTGGCCGACATCAAGACCGGTGAAATTCTGGCGCTGGCCAACTGGCCAACCTACAATCCGAACAATCGTACCCAATTATCCGGTGGTCAGTTGCGTAATCGTGCAGTGACGGACAGTTTTGAGCCCGGCTCGACGATGAAACCGTTCATGGCGGCATTGGCGCTGGATCGCGGCAAATACAAGTTTGATTCGATCATCAACTGTGCGCCGGGCAAAATGACGATTGGCTCGGCCACCATCAGTGATGCGCACCCGCACGGGGCATTGACCCTGGCCCAGGTGATTCAGAAATCATCCAATATCGGCGCCACCAAGATTGCGTTGGGTTTTCCGTCCGAAGACATGTGGACGATGATGAGCAAGGTCGGCTTTGGTAAACCCACGGGACTGGGCTTCCCGGGTGAAGTGGGCGGTCGTTTGCGCCCCTGGCAAACCTGGAAGCCTATTGAGCAGGCCACCATGTCCTATGGTCATGGCGTTTCGGTCACCGTCGCGCAGTTGGCGCATGCCTACACGGTCTTCGGGCGCGATGGCGATGTCGTGCCCCTGTCATTGCTGAAAACCAATGGCCAGGTGGTTGGCCGCCCCGTGTTCGCGCCAGAAACCTCGCGTCAGGTGCGTCAGATGCTGGAAATGGTGGTCAGTCCGGAAGGTACGGCGAACAAGGCCGCCGTGCCGGGGTATCGCGTGGGCGGCAAGACGGGCACCGCACACAAGCTGGTGGGTGGTCGCTATGCGAACAAATACCTGGCATCGTTTGTCGGTATCGGCCCGATCTCGGAGCCGCGCTTGGTTGTCGGTGTGGTGATCGATGAGCCGGTGGGCGCTCACTACGGCGGTGATGTGGCAGGCCCGGTGTTTTCAGAGGTCATGGGGGGGGCGCTGCGCACCCTCGGTGTGCCGCAGGATAAGGAATTGCCCAAAACCGTATCGGCCCAGGTTGCGGTTGCTGCAACCCCTGCAGTGGCCTCTTCCTCGGCCAGAAAAGGGGGGCGCTGATGCTGACGCTCGCCACGCGTGAGGATGTGTTGAGTTGGTTGCTGGCGCAAGGGCTGCGGCCGACAGGCGTCTGTGCGGACAGTCGGCGGGTGCGTGCCGGTGATGTTTTTGTGGCCGAGGTGCCGGAGTCCGGGGCGCGTGCAGCCTATGTGCGCCATGCGCTGGCCAATGGCGCATGCGCCGTACTGTGGTCGGCCGATCTCCCGCTGATCGCCGCCGAGTTCGGTAGTGCGGCCGTGGTTGCGGTCGAGGGGCTGCACCAACTGATTGGGCCGCTGGCGCAGCAAATCTATGGACACCCCAGTCAGAAATTGCGGGTGCTTGCGGTCACGGGTACCAATGGCAAGACCACCGTCACACAGTGGCTGGCACAGTCGATGCCGGGTCATTGTGCGGTGATCGGTACGCTTGGCGCCGGTTATCCCGGCGTGATGGTCGAAACCGGATTCACAACGCCGGATGCTGCGCAATATGCGCATCTGCTCGCTGACTTCGTCAGTGATGGCGCCACCGCCTGCGCCGTCGAAGCCTCGTCCATCGGCATCGAAGAAGGGCGTATGGCCGGCAGCCGCGTTGATTGCGCCGTCTTTACCAACCTGACGCGCGATCATCTGGATTATCACGGCACCATGGACGCCTATGCGGCCGCCAAAGCCAAACTGTTTGTCTGGCCCGGGCTGCGTGCCGCGGTGATTAATCTGGATGACGCTTTCGGGCGGCAGTGCGTGCATGAAACCACGGCGTCGCTCGTGCTGGCCTATGGCCTGAGCCGGCGTCCGGATGATCTGCCGTCGCATGTGCAATGGGTCGGCGCTGAAGCGGTAGCGGCCACGGCGCAGGGGTTGCGCGCCACCTTGGTCTTTGGCGAAGCGCGCCATCCTTTTGCCACGCATATTATTGGGCGGCACAATCTATCGAATCTGCTGGCCGTGGCTGCAGTGCTGGTGGCCGAGGGAATGAGCCCGGATGAGATTCTGGTGCGCCTGGGTAAGCTGCAACCGCCGGTTGGCCGGATGGCCTGTTATGGCGGTGACAACGCGCCGCTCGTCGTGGTCGATTATGCGCATACACCCGACGCGCTGTCGCATATTCTGACCGCGCTGCGCGATGTCGCGACGGCGCGGGGCGGGCGATTGCTCTGCCTGTTCGGCTGCGGTGGCGATCGCGACCCGGGAAAACGTCCGGAAATGGGGCGTGCCGCTGCATTGCAGGCTGATGCGGTCTGGATCACGTCGGATAATCCCCGCTGGGAGGACCCGGACGCCATTCTGTCGATGGTCGCCGCAGGCGCACCGGATGCCCTGCGGATCGCTGATCGTGGGCAGGCGATTGCGCAGGTGATTGCGCAGGCCGCCTCGACTGACGTGGTGTTGCTGGCCGGTAAAGGCCACGAGAGTACTCAGGAGATCAAAGGTCGGCATTACCCCTTTGATGATGCGGTTCACGCACAGGCGGCACTGGCGGCATGGGTGGCAAGCCATCCGGTGTCACCGGTTAGGGCGGCGGTGTGACCGTGGCGACGATCATGCATAACCAACCACGGCGCTCTGTGCGGCTGGCCGAAGCCGTACCGTTGTCGCTCGTGACCGACTGGCTGTCGGCGCACCTGCCGCAGGGGTCCGGTGGTGTCATGGTGCAAGGTGTCTCGACAGACACGACCAGCTTGCAGGCGGGCGATCTGTTCGTCGCGTTGCGCGGTGCGCAGTTCGATGCACACGATTTTCTGGAAGATGTGCGCGAAGCCGGTGCGGTCGGCGCAGTCGTCGAGGCCGGTCACCCGGTGTTGACGTCGCCGGCGCTGGAAGGCTGGCCGCTTATCGTCTGTGACGATACGCGTCATGCATTGGGAACGCTGGGTCAAGCCTGGCGTGATCGCTATGAACTGCCGGTGATCGCCGTCACGGGTTCCAATGGCAAAACGACGACCAAGGAACTGGTCGCCCATCTGTGTCGTGCGGTGGTTGGCGAGGATGCCGTATTGAGTACGCAGGGCAATTTCAATAATGACATCGGTTTACCCCTGACGCTGTTGCGTCTCGGGCCGCAACACCGCTACGCTGTGATTGAGCTCGGCATGAGCCATCCGGGCGAGATCGCCAAGCTGGCGCAGCTGACCCAACCGACGATCGCCATCGTCACCAATGCGCAGCGTGCGCATCTGGCCGGCATGGGGACATTGGCGGATGTTGCCGACGAGAAGGGCAGCCTGTTTGACGCGCTACCCGAAGGCGGCGCGGCCGTGGTCAATCTCGATGATCCGCACGCGCTGTCCTGGCTGAACCGCATCCGCCCGGGACGCCGTATTCTGGGGACGCATGTGATCGGCGCGGCCGATGGTGCTGATCGTCTGGCGCCGGCCTTTGTGAGCGAAGCCGTTGCGACGGCCGATGGTCAGGCATTGCGGGTCCGAACGCCGGTGGGCGCGGTCAACGTGGCGTTACCGCTGGCCGGCGTGCATAACGCGAGCAACGCGACGCAGGCGCTGGCGGCCGGTTTTGCTGCCGGGCTGGACATCGCGGGGATGGCGCAGAGCCTTGCCGGTTTTGGCGGCGTCTCTGGCCGTCTGCAACAGAAACGCGGTGTCGCTGGCGCCGCCGTCATCGACGATACCTATAACGCCAACCCCGATTCGATGCGCGCGGCAATCAATGTGCTGACTACCCATGCGGCCGAAACAGAGACCGTGCTGGTGATCGGCGATATGGGCGAAGTCGGCCCGCAAGCCTCGGCACTGCATGCGGAAGTCGGCCGTTGCGCGGCCGAGTGCGGCGTGGGTGCGCTCTATGCGGTCGGCCCGCTATCGGTGTCGGCAGTAGCCGCTTACGGTAATACGCATCCGGAGCGGGCATATCACTTCAATTCACAGGAAGAACTTGTGGCGGCGCTGCGTCCGACGTTGACGGCGCGTACGCGGGTTCTGGTCAAGGGTTCGCGTTCCGCACGGATGGAAAACGTGGTCAACGCGCTTCTCGAACAATCGCAGGGATAACACGATGCTACTTTGGCTCTCCGAATGGCTGGCGCAGGATGTGCGGGCGTTCAACGTCTTCACCTACCTGACGCTGCGTACCGTGCTGGCGGCACTGACAGCGCTCGTGATCTGTTGGGTGGCCGGCCCGGCCGTGATCCGCTGGCTGGCCGCCAAAAAAATCGGTCAGGCCGTACGCACCGATGGTCCGCAAACGCATCTCGTCAAATCGGGTACGCCGACCATGGGTGGCGTGTTGATCCTGATTGCGACGGGCTTGTCGACGTTGCTCTGGGGCGATCTGGAAAACCGCTACGTCTGGGTCGTGCTGCTGGTGACGCTGGGCACCGGCGCCGTCGGCTGGTACGACGACTGGCGCAAGGTGGTTTACCGCGACCCAAAGGGACTCGCCAGCCGCTGGAAATTTTTCTGGCAATCGGTGATCGGTCTGTCTGCCGCCGTTTTTCTGGCGTTGACCGCCAATACGCCGATGCAGTTCCAACTGATTTTGCCGTTTTTCAAGGATGTGGCGATTCCGCTCGGTGTCGTCGGTTTTATCGTGCTGACCTATCTGGTCATCGTCGGCACCTCGAACGCGGTCAATCTGACCGACGGTCTGGATGGTCTGGCCATCATGCCGGCCTGCATGGTCGCCGCCGCATTGACCGTCTTTGCCTACGTTGCGGGTAATGCGGTCTACGCCAAATATCTGTTCATGCCCTACATGCCGGGCGCGGGTGAAATCTGCGTGCTGCTCGGCGCGCTGGTCGGCGCCGGTCTGGGCTTCCTCTGGTTTAACGCCTATCCGGCCGAAGTGTTCATGGGCGACGTCGGTGCGCTGGCCATCGGCGCGGCGCTCGGCACCACGGCCGTCATCGTGCGTCAGGAAATCGTGCTATTCATCATGGGGGGCGTCTTCGTCGCCGAAACCGTTTCCGTGATGATGCAGGTGAGCTATTTCAAAGCCACCAAGGGCAAGCGGATTTTCCGTATGGCGCCGTTGCATCACCACTACGAACTGGGCGGTTGGAAAGAAACCCAGGTTGTCGTGCGCTTCTGGATCATCACCATCGTGCTGGTCCTCCTGGGCCTGTCCACCCTCAAACTCCGCTGATCAATCACTTCAAGTCTTTATCGTGACCACGACGCTGATTTCCTCGCAAACCACACCGGCTGACCTGAACGGTCGTCGCGTGCTGGTGGTCGGCCTGGGTGAATCCGGGCTGGCGATGGCGCGCTGGTTGCATGCGCAGCAGGCGCAGATCGCGGTCGTCGATACGCGCGCGTTGCCTCCGGGTATGGATGTGTTGGCCGTAACGGTGCCGGATGCCGAATGGCGTAGTCGCGGTGCGGCATTGGAAGGCGCGTTGATCGACGCGTGTCTGGCGGCGATCGATCTGCTCGTGCTATCCCCGGGCGTTGCTTTCGATAGCGCGCTGGTTTGCGCCGCGCGGTCGCGCGATATTCCGGTGTGGTCCGAAGTCGATTGCTTCAACGTGGCACGCCGCGCCGCTTGCCCCGTCAGCCGGGTGCTGGCGATCACCGGCGCCAACGGCAAGACCACGACTACGGCGTTGACCGCACACCTGCTGAATGCAGCGGGGATCGATGCCGTTGCCTGCGGCAACATTTCGCCATCGATGCTGGATGCCTTCATGGCACGGCAGGCATCGGGCCTGTGGCCGGCCGTCTGGGTGCTTGAGCTCTCAAGCTTCCAGTTGGAGGCCACGCAATGCATGCAGAGCGATGCAGCGATCATTCTGAATCTCAGCGAAGATCATCTGGACCGTCATGTCACGATGGCCGGTTACGCTGCTGCCAAGGGCCGTATCTACGAAGCCTGTGCACAGCCGTTGTGGAACCGGGCCGATCACTGGGCCGACGCCTACGGTCTGGATCTCGCTACAGCGGCAAGCATCGGGGACGATGTGCCGACCAATGCGCGTGATTTCGGCCTGGTCGATGGCTGGATCGTGCGCGGCGCCGACCGCATCGTCGCAATGGCCGATCTGCCGCTGCTGGGTCGCCATAACGCCTTGAACGTGCAGGCGGCGCTGGCGTTGGCCGCGCCGGCGTTGCTGGCAAACCAGACGCTGCGCGACCTGATTCCGGGCATCCGGAGTTTCCGCAGTCTGCCGCATCGCGTGACGTTGATCGCCACGCGTGACGAAGTCCGCTATGTCGATGATTCCAAAGCCACCAACGTCGGCGCTACGCTCGCCGCGATCGATGGTCTGTTCGATCCCGCGCAGCCGCAGAAAAAACTGGCGCTGTTGCTCGGCGGCGAAGGGAAAGGTCAGGATTTTGCACCGCTGTCCCAGGCACTTGAACGTGCCGGCCGCGCCGTGGCGCTGATCGGTAAGGATGCCGGGGCAATCGCCGCCATACTGCCGGCCTCGTTGCCAGTCCAGCGCTTCGCCGATCTGTCGACCGCCACGCGCTGGCTGGCTGATCAGGCGCAACCGGGCGATACGGTACTGCTCTCGCCGGCCTGCGCGAGCCTGGATATGTTCCGCAATTACGCCGAGCGTGCACAGGTATTTATCGATGCCGTGCAGACGCTCAATAGTTGCGCGCCCATGAAGAACGGAGCGGCCGCATGAACCGCCTGATGCGCATCATCAATTCGCCTGAGGAGCAATCGGAAGTGGATCCGCTGCTCGTCTGGAGTGCGCTGGCGCTGCTGCTGATCGGCCTGATCATGGTCTATTCGGCGTCGATCGCTTTCGCCGAAGGCAGCCGTATGTTCGGCCGGAATCCGAACTACTTCCTGATCCGTCACGCCATCTTTCTGATGATCGGTCTGGCGGCAGCCGGTGTGGCCTTCCAGGTACCGACGCAAACCTGGCAGCGCTGGTCGCCGTATCTCTTCCTCGGCGGTATCGTGCTTCTCGCGCTGGTGCTGATTCCTGGTCTGGGGCGCGATGTGAACGGCGCGCGTCGCTGGTTACCGCTCTTTGTCGTGAATCTCCAGCCTTCGGAGCTCATGAAGTTGTTTGTCGTGCTCTATGCCGCCGATTTCACGGTGCGCAAGATGAACGTCATGCATAGCCTCAAGAAGGCGTTTCTGCCGATGTTCCTGGCCATGGTGCTGGTCGGTTCGCTATTGCTCAAGGAGCCGGATTTCGGCGCCTTCGTCGTGATCATCTCGATCGCTTTCGGCATTCTGTTTCTGGGTGGCATGAAGATCAAACCCTTCGTCATCCTGATTCTGTTGCTGTTGATTGCTTTCGCGATCCTCATTATTGTCTCGCCGTACCGTCGCGATCGGATTTTTGGCTTTATGGACCCGTGGGCGGATGCCCTGGGCCGTGGTTATCAACTCTCGCACTCGTTGATCGCGTTCGGTCGTGGCGAGTTCTTCGGCGTCGGTCTGGGCGGCAGTGTCGAGAAACTGTTCTATCTGCCGGAAGCGCATACCGACTTTCTGCTGGCCGTGATCGCCGAAGAGCTGGGGTTCGTCGGCGTCGTCGTCGTGATCGCGCTGTTCGGGTTGCTCATTCAGCGCATCATCATGGTCAGCAAGCAGTGCGTTAAATTGGATCGCTGTTTTGCGGCGCTGGTTGCACAAGGTATCGCTATCTGGCTTGGCGTGCAGGGCTTCATCAATATGGGCGTGAATATGGGGCTGTTGCCGACCAAGGGCCTCACGCTGCCGATGATGAGCTTTGGCGGTTCGGGCATTCTGGTTAACTGTGTGGCTATCGCGATTCTGCTGCGGATCGACTGGGAGAATCGTCAGATGATGCGGGGGCGTCGTCCATGACCGCCCATAAGACACTCCTCGTGATGGCGGGCGGCACCGGCGGCCACATCTTCCCGGCGCTGGCCGTGGCCGATGTCCTGCGTCAGCAGGGCTGGCGCATCGTCTGGCTGGGTAACCCGAACGGCATGGAAGCGACGCTGGTACCCTCGCATGGTTACGAATGCGCCTGGGTTGAATTCGGCGCGTTACGCGGCAAAGGCTTGCTGCGCAAGCTGATGCTGCCGGTGAACTTGCTGCGTGCCTGTCTGGCCGCACGTCGGGTGATACGCGATGTCCGCCCCGATGCGGTGCTCGGCATGGGCGGTTACATTACCTTTCCAGGGGGCGTCATGGCGCGCCTGGCCGGTATCCCGCTCGTCGTGCACGAACAGAATGCGGTAGCGGGCCTGGCGAATAAAGTGCTGAGCCATCTCGCGACGCGGGTGCTGACCGGCTTCCCGGAAACGCTGCCGGACAGCGAATGGGTCGGCAACCCGGTGCGCGCCGAAATTGCCAATCTGCCGGTGCCGGCGCAGCGTTACGCCGACCGCCCTGAGGGCGCACCGTTGCAGGTACTCGTCGTCGGCGGTAGCCTGGGTGCCCAGGCCTTGAACCAAGTGGTGCCGCAAGCCGTCAGGCTGTTCGTGGCGGCGGAACGGCCCGTGCTGCGTCATCAGACCGGCCCGCGAGATCTGGCGTCCGTCAAAGCGGCCTACGCCAGCGCCGGCATCGAGGCGGATGTGCAGCCCTTCATCGATGACATGGCCCAGGCGCTGGGTTGGGCCGATCTGGTGATCTGTCGCGCCGGCGCCTTGACGGTGGCCGAACTTGCAGCCGCCGGAGTTGCCAGCGTACTGATTCCCTTCCCGCATGCCGTCGACGACCATCAGCGCGTCAACGCCGAGTTTCTGGTGAACGGTCGTGCCAGCCACTGCGTTATTCAGCGCGAACTCACGGTCGAAGGCCTCGCCGGATTGCTGCAGCAGTCGCGCGCCGATCTGTGTGCGCAGGCGGTGGCTGCGCGCACGCTGGCACGTGCCGACGCCGCGCAGCGCGTCGCCGATATTTGTAAGGAGCTTGCTGCATGAAGCATAAGATTCATCATCTCCACTTCATCGGCATCGGCGGTTCCGGCATGAGCGGCATCGCCGAGGTGCTGCTGAACCTCGGTTACAGGGTCAGCGGGTCGGATCTGCAGGCCGGCGCCGCCACGCAACGGCTGGCCGCGCTGGGTGCGAAGATTCTGCTGGGGCACGAAGCTGCCAACATTACCGGTGCCGATGCCATCGTCGTATCGACAGCGGTGCGGGCTGATAATCCCGAAGTCGTTGCGGCGCGCAGCGCGGGTGTTCCCATCGTGCCGCGTGCCCAGATGCTGGCTGAACTCATGCGCCTGAAGCAGGGTATCGCCGTCGCGGGGACGCACGGTAAAACAACCACGACCAGTCTGATCGCATCGATCCTGGGCGAGGGTGGGCTGGACCCGACCTTCGTGATTGGCGGCCGCCTGAATGCGGCCGGCGCCAATGCGCGCCTGGGCAAGGGCGATTTCCTCGTTGCCGAGGCCGACGAATCGGATGCTTCTTTCCTGCGCCTGTCGCCGGTGATTTCGGTCGTGACCAATATTGATGCCGATCACATGGAGACCTACGGCCATGATTTCGGCAAGCTGAAACAGGCTTTTGTCGATTTCCTCGAACGTCTGCCGTTCTACGGCGTTGCCGTGCTTTGCACCGATGATCCGACGGTCAACGAGATCATGCCGCAAGTTACGAAGCAGATCGTGCGTTACGGTCTGAACGAGAACGCCAACATCCGCGCCGAAGATGTGCGCGCCGACAACGGCCGTATGCATTTCACGGCGGTGCGCGTCAATGGATCCATTTCGCGCCTGCCGATCACGCTGAATCTGCCGGGTGTGCACTACGTGCAGAACGCGTTGGCCGCGATTGCCGTGGCGACCGAAGTCGGCGTGGCCGATGACGCGATCGTCAAGGCGCTGAGCGAATTTCGCGGCGTCGGCCGTCGCTTCCAGCGTTATGGTGAGCTGCCATTGCCGAAGGGCGGTGCGGTGACGGTCATCGATGACTATGGCCACCATCCGGTGGAGATGACGGCCACCATCGCGGCGGCTCGCGGCGCTTTCCCGGGTCGCCGTCTGGTGCTGGCCTTCCAGCCGCATCGTTATTCGCGTACGCGTGATTGTTTCGAAGATTTTGTGCAGGTACTCGGCACCGTCGATACCTTGTTGCTGACAGAAGTTTATGCTGCCGGCGAAGCCCCGGTGGTTGCGGCGGATGGTCGTGCACTGACGCGCGCAATCCGCGTGGCCGCAAAGGTCGAGCCGCAGTTCGTCGAATCGGTTGGCGATCTGCCTGCTGCGCTGATCGATACGTTACAGGACGGCGATGTGCTGCTGACGATGGGCGCCGGTTCCATCGGTGGTACGGCTGCGAAACTTTTTGAAACTGTCGGTGCGGTTACCGAGCAATGATCATGAACGAACCCCGCCATTTCGCTTCGACGCAGCACACGCTGCGCGGTCAGTGGGAAGCGCATGTCGCCATGGCGCGTCATGTCTCGTGGCGCGCCGGTGGTCTGGCGCGTCGCGCGTACACGCCGGCCGATCTGGATGATCTGGCGGCCATGCTGGCGCAACTACCGGCCGATGAACCGCTGTTGTTCGCTGGCCTAGGGAGCAACCTGCTCGTGCGCGATGGCGGTTTCAACGGGACGGTGGTGTTCCTGCATGCCGCATTGAATGTGCTGCGTGTCGAGTTCTTGCCCGGTGTCGGCGAGGTGATTTACGCCGAAGCTGGCGTGGCCAGCCCGAAGGTGGCGCGTTTTGCCGCCAACCTGGGTTGTGATGCGGCGTTCATGGCCGGTATTCCGGGCACCGTGGGCGGCGCGCTGGCCATGAACGCCGGTTGCTACGGTGCGGAGACCTGGCCGTTTGTCGTGCAGGTCTGCACGATTGACCGACAGGGGCGACGTCATATCCGCACATCGGCGGATTTCGACATCGGCTATCGTCACGTGGCGCCACGGGATGCAGATGCGCAGGGCGATGTTTTTGCCGCTGCCTGGTTCCGTTTTCCGACGCAGGACAAGGCTGTCGCTCGCGAGACGATCCGTTCCCTGCTCGAAAAGCGCGTGGCCACCCAGCCGCTGCGCTGGCCGAACGCCGGCTCGGTGTTCCGCAATCCGCCGGGCGATTTTGCGGCACGACTCATCGAAGCGACCGGCCTCAAGGGGCTGCGTATCGGTGGCGCCGAAGTCAGCACGCAGCATGCCAACTTCATCGTGAATCGCGATGGCGCGGCAACCGCCAACGATATCGAAACCCTCATAGCGACCGTGCAGCGCCGCGTTGTGGCAGCTACCGGCGTTCAACTCATCCGCGAGGTCCGCATCGTGGGCGACGCACTCTCTTCAACGTCTGTTTCAGGGGCCTGACACCATGTCGCGCGCGATTGATCCCAAAGCTCTCGGTAAAGTCGTCGTTCTGTTCGGCGGTTCGTCGGCGGAGCGCGATGTGTCGCTCAACAGTGGCGGTCGTGTGCTGGCCGCGCTGCAACGGCAGGGTGTCGATGCACATGCCTTCGACCCGGCTCAGACGCCACTGTCGGCACTGGAAAACGCCGGTTTTGCCCGTGCCTTTATCGCATTGCATGGTGGCATCGGCGAGAACGGTACGTTGCAGGGTTTTCTCGAAATGATTGGTCTGCCGTACACGGGTAGCGGCGTACTGGCCTCGGCGCTGGCGATGGATAAGTGGCGCTCCAAACTGGTTTGGCAGGCAGCCGGGTTGCCGACCCCCGCATATCAGTTGATCAATGCCGACAGCGATGCGCAGGCCGTGACGGATGCCTTGGGCCTGCCGCTCTTCGTGAAGCCCGTGCATGAGGGTTCCAGTGTTGGCGTCACCAAAGTCAAAACGCCCGCAGATTTGATGCCGGCCTGGCAGGACGCCAGTCGCCACGATTCGGCCGTAATCGCCGAAACGGCCCTGCTCGGTGGTGAGTTCACCGTCGCCGTATGGCAGACGCCGAACGGCCTGCAGGCGTTGCCGCCAGTACGCATCGTACCCGCCACCGAGTTCTACGATTACGAAGCCAAGTACAACCGCGACGATACGCAGTACAACATTCCGTGCGGCTTACCTGAGGGCCAGGTGCGCCATATGCAGGATTTGGCCATTGCGGCTTTTGACGCGCTGGGTTGTCGCGGTTGGGGCCGAATCGACTTTCTGCTCGACAGCGCCGGTGCGCCCTATGTGCTCGAAGCCAACACGGCGCCGGGTATGACCGACCATTCGCTGGTGCCGATGGCGGCCCGCGCGGCGGGCGTCGATTATGAGCACCTGGTATTGACCGTCGCCGCGATGGCGGCGCTCGATTCGGATAAGCAGGCACGCTGAGGCGAACGACCATGATCTGGAACCGCGCTGATCTGATGAACCGGCTGGCCAATCTCCTGTGGGGATTGGGGCTGCTACTCATTCTGGTCACGGTCGTGTTGATGGTGGTTCGTCTGCCGTTGATTCCGGTGCGTGAAGTGTTTCTCACGAAGCCGCTGGAGCGCGTGCAGATCGAGGACATTCGCGCGGGTATCGCGCCGGCGATCAGCGGTAATTTCTTTACGGTGGACCTCAAAGCCATTCGGCAAGGCGTTGAGCGTCAACCCTGGGTTTATCGTGCCGATGTCCGTCGTCAAGGCCTGGGCAATCTGGCACTGGATATCGACGAGCAGATGCCGGTGGCGCGTTGGGGAAATGAGGGGGAGCGCGGTTTCTCCGTCTGGCTCAATCGCGATGGTGAAACGTTTGAAGTTGCCGATAGTTCGCTGCCCAAGGATACGGCGGCGCTGCCCGTGATGCACGGCCCGCTCGATACGGGCGAGGATCTGATGGCGCGTTATACCCGTTACAGCGCACTGCTGCAGCCGACCGGCCGCACCATCCGCCAGCTGGATCTGAGTCCGCGCCTGTCGTGGAGTCTGCGTCTGGATAACGGCACCCGCGTCGAGCTCGGTCGCGAACGCACTTTGAACAGCGCTGATGAATTGGTGTCGCTGTTCGTACAACTCTACCCCCAACTTGTGGGCAGCCGCGCTGTGGCGCCCACGGTTGTTGATCTGCGTTACCCCGCTGGCGTGGCTGTGCGCTACCCGGTCGGCGCAACGTCTTCCACCGCCACCCCCTCCGATCGCAAAGGTAAGTCATGAGCAGAGAGACCAAAGAACTGATTGTCGGCCTCGATATTGGTACGTCCAAGATCGTCGCCGTTGTCGCTGAGATCGCCCCGGACGGGCGTTTGAATGTGCTGGGCGTCGGTGCACAGGAAGCACGTGGCCTCTCGCGCGGCGTGGTGGTGAACATCGAGGAAACCGTGCAGACGATTTCCAAGGTGATCCAGGAAGTCGAACTGATGGCGGACTGCAAGGTCAAGGATGTCTACACGGGGATTGCCGGTAGCCACATCCGCAGCTTCAATTCGAATGGCATGGTCGCCATCAAGGACAAGGAAGTCACCCCGGGTGATGTGGATCGGGTGATCGAAACGGCACGTGCGATGCCGATTCCGGCCGAGCAGGAGATTCTGCACATCCTCACGCAGGAATTCGTCATTGACGGTCAGGACGGGATTCGCGAACCGATCGGCATGAGCGGTATGCGTCTGGAAGTGAAGGTGCATATCGTCACCGGCGCCATCTCGGCCGCCCAGAACATCGTCAAATGCGTGCGCCGTTGCGGTCTGGATGTGAATGATCTGATTCTGCAGCCGCTCGCCTCGAGCTACGCCGTGCTGTCCGAAGATGAAAAGGACCTGGGTGTCTGTCTCATTGACATCGGTGGCGGCACGACCGATATCGCGGTCTGGGCACAGGGTGCCATTCGCCATACGGCCGTGATTCCCATTGCGGGCAACCAGGTCACCAATGACATCGCCATGGCATTGCGTACGCCGACGCGCGACGCCGAAGACATCAAGCGCCGTTCGGGTTGCGCATTGGCCGATCTGGCGAATCCGGAAGAGGTGATCGAAGTCGCCGGCGTTGACGACCGCCCCAGCCGTAAACTGTCGCGTCGCGCACTGGCCGACGTGATCCAGCCGCGCGTCGAAGAACTCTTCGAAATCGTTCAGGCTGAATTGCGTCGTTCAGGTTACGAGAATGTGCTGTCGTCGGGCATCGTGATCACCGGTGGCTCGGCGTCGATGCCGGGCATGATCGAACTCGGCGAAGAAATTTTCCACATGCCGGTGCGCCTGGGTGAGCCCAAGTACAGCGGCCCGCTCGTCGATGTCATCAAGTCGCCGCGTTACGCCACCGCCTTTGGCCTCATTCTCGAAGCCTACAACCAGCGTAAGCGCGGCCAGCTGGTGCGCGAGAAGCAGGGGGGCGGCGTCAAGGACGTGTTCGGCACGATGCGCGCCTGGTTTGAGAAAAACTTTTGATCCCGAATTTCTGATGTCGTATGCGCAGTACGACATTGAAATAGCAGTAAAAACGCAGTAACCCATTGATGAGTAATACCGCTTTTAACGGAGGCAGTTATGTTTGAAATTATCGAGAAAGAAGACAACGGCACGATCATTAAGGTGATCGGCGTGGGTGGTGCCGGTGGCAATGCCATCGACCACATGATCCGCGAGAACGTGCATGGCGTGCAGTTCATCGCCGCGAACACCGATGCCCAGGCGCTGAACAACAGCCTGGCGGGCCACCGTATGCAGCTCGGCAGTTCGGGCCTGGGGGCTGGCGCCAAGCCGGCAGCGGGTCGTGCAGCGGCCGAAGAACAGCGCGAGCAGATCAAGCAGCAACTGCAAGGCGCTCATATGGTGTTCATCACCGCCGGTATGGGTGGCGGTACGGGTACCGGTGCCGCGCCGATCGTTGCGGAGGTCGCTCGTGAACTCGGTATCCTGAGCGTCGCTGTCGTCACCAAGCCCTTCGGTTTCGAAGGCAAGCGCATGAAGGCTGCCGAAGCCGGTATCGCCGAACTCGAACAGCATGTCGATTCACTGATCGTGATTCTGAACGACCGTCTGATGGACGTGCTGGGTGACGATGCCGAGATGGAATCCTGCTTCCAGGCGGCTGACGATGTGCTGCGTAACGCTGTGGGCGGCATCGCCGAAATCATCACCCTCAAGGGCCTGGTGAACGTCGACTTCGAAGACGTGCGTACGGTCATGGGCGCCATGGGTCGCGCCATGATGGGTTCGGCCGTCGCCGAAGGCATGGATCGTGCCCGTCTGGCTGCCGAACAGGCTGTGGCTTGCCCGCTGCTCGAAGGCGTCGAACTGGCCGGTGCTAAAGGCGTGCTGGTTAACATTACCGCCTCGAAATCGTTGAAGATGCGTGAAGTCAACGAAGTCATGGCCACGATCGGTGATCATGTCTCGGACGAAGCTGAAATCATCTTCGGTGCCGTGTTTGATGAGAATATGGGCGAACAGATGCGCGTCACCGTGGTGGCAACCGGTCTGGAAGGCCAGGCCGCCGCCGGCAAGAAGACCACGCGTGAAACCTTCACCGTGATCGAGCCGATGCGCGCCACCGGTACTGGCGACGCCAGCCCGTTTGGCGACTTCAGCCAGTACGATCTGCCGCCAGGCATGCGTTCGGCCCGTCATACCACGGTGGCCGCACCGGCCGCCAGCAACCTGAAGGTGGAAGCCTTCGTGTCGCAAGGCGTGGATCACTACGACATTCCGGCGTTCCTGCGTAAGCAAGCGGACTAAGTCGTCGCGGTCATCGCCGCCTCCGGTCGGTGTGCGCCCTGCGCAGGCGCACCCGGCAGTCGGTAAGCGATTGAAGTAGAAGCGTTTATTGTTGTGCCTCCGTCGGGAGGAGCCCTCGTCTGTGCTAGAATCAGCCAGTCAGGGGCTCCGTCCCTCTCAAGAATTGTCGTACGTATGGTTGTCTCAAAGGTCGGTTGAACATGTCCCAGATGCTGTGTCAGCGCACCGTCAAGTCCGTGATCCGCGCCAGTGGCGTAGGGCTGCACTCGGGTCGCAAAGTCACGCTTACGCTGCGTCCGGCCGCGCCGGATACCGGCATTGTGTTCCGTCGCGTCGATCTGGACCCCCCTGTTGACATCAAGGCGAGCGCGCTGCAGGTTGGCGACACACGGATGTGTTCCTGTCTGGATGTGGACGGCGCCCGCGTCGGTACCGTCGAGCATCTCATGTCGGCGCTGTGCGGCCTTGGCATTGATAACGTCTGGCTCGATCTGGATGCGGCCGAAGTGCCCATTCTCGATGGTTCTTCGTCGCCCTTTGTTTTTCTGATCCAGTCGGCGGGCATCGTCGAACAGCATGCGCCGAAGCGTTTTCTGCGGATCAAAAAACCCGTGGAAATCAAGGAAGGCGACAAGATCGCCCGCCTGGAGCCCTACGATGGTTTCAAACTCAATTTTTCGATCGTTTTCAATCACCCTGCCATTGATCGTACCGGCCAGCAGGTGAGTTTCGATTTTGCCGAGCAGGGCTATACGCGCGATATCGCGCGCGCGCGCACCTTCGGGTTCACGCAGGAAGTGGAGTTCCTGCGTGAGAACGGGCTGGCCCTTGGCGGCGGTTTGGAAAATGCCGTCG
Organism: Fluviibacter sp.; assembly: GCA_048859965.1. GTDB lineage: Bacteria > Pseudomonadota > Gammaproteobacteria > Burkholderiales > Rhodocyclaceae > Fluviibacter. The sequence goes on along the minus strand of JBLIZO010000045.1, from coordinate 1,795 downwards.
TGCTCGACGAATACCGTATCCTGAACGCCGATGGTCTGCGTTACGCCGATGAATTCGTCAAGCACAAAGTGCTCGACGCCATCGGCGATCTGTATCTGATCGGGCATCCGATTATTGGTGAATTCACGGCGCACAAATCCGGCCACGACCTCAACAACAAACTGGCCCGCGCCGTGCTGGCCGATGCCGAATCGTATGAGCTCGTCTCGTTCGTGCCGCCCGCCGAAGCCCCGATCGGTATCACCCGCTGGATGCAGCAGGCGTACGCGCTGACCGCCTGATCAGGCGGTCCGGGCAGATTGGCGCAAACGCGCCAGCGCAGCCTTCAGGCCGTCATCGTGAATCTCGTTTTCCAGCTCGCTGAGCGTTGCGGCCACCGTGGCCGATAACGGTTCGCGCTGAAACACCGTGGGCGCCTTGTCCTCCGGCAAGCCGGGGCGAATCCGCACCTCCAGCGCGCTGCAGGCAAAGCCCGCTGCCCGCCACGCGTTGATGAGGCTGGGGCCGAGCTGACGCAAGCGGGCGCCCAGGCTCGGGTGGTTGCACAGCACCGTGATCGTATCCGCCGTCAGATTTGCGACCCGGCAGCTTCTGGCCATGCCGGGCGGTAACGTGCCGACCAGCGCATCCTGCAGGCGTTGTAATGTCCGCGCGTGCTGCATCAGGCCACCCAGCGTTGCGTTGGCCTGATCTTGGTCCTGGCTGCGCGCCTTGCCGCCATACTCCAGAACATCGGAGAGGGCGCGCAGGGTCGTTTTCCGAGATGAGCGGTGGATAGGGTACATGGCGCTGAGAGTAGCCGAGAGCGTCATGTTCGGCAAGGGTTGCTACTTCCCATGGTTTGGCGATGCCGTGATCAAAGGCGCCCTCATCGACTACGAAAAGCGTCGGAAATCGGGCTAACCTTTGATGCACGGCATGCCTTGGAAACGTTTTGGTTGACCAGAAGCCTTTAGGGCAGGGTGGGCGTCGGGTTTGGCTCGATTTGGGGAGCTTGCGACGTATGAGAGCCGGGCCCGCGCCCATCCTGTCGCTCGTAATCAGGCAAATACTGCGAGTGCAGCATGCTAAAATCGCAAGGATATTTTCTGGAACCTGCACATGATTTCTGGCCTGCTCAAATCCCTGTTCGGGAGCCGTAACGACCGACTGCTCAAGACCTATCGCAAGCAGATCGAGCGCATCAACGCCCTCGAACCTTCGATGGCATCGCTTGCGGACGAAGCGCTTCAGGCCAAAACCGCTGAATTCCGTACTCGCCTGGCTGGTGGCGAAACCCTCGACGCCCTGCTGCCCGAAGCTTTTGCCGTTGTTCGCGAGGCCAGCAAACGCGTGCTGGGCATGCGTCACTTCGACGTGCAACTGGTCGGCGGCATGGTGCTGCACTATGGCAAGATCGCCGAAATGCGCACCGGCGAAGGCAAAACTCTGGTTTCCACCTTGCCCGCGTATCTGAATGCGCTGGCCGGTCAGGGGGTGCATGTTGTCACGGTCAACGACTACCTTGCCCGTCGCGACGCCGAATGGATGGGGCAATTGCACCGCTGGCTGGGGCTGGATGTCGGCTGCAATCTGTCGCAGATGAGCTCCGAAGAAAAGCGGATTGCCTATGCCAGCGACATCACCTACGGCACCAACAACGAATTCGGTTTCGATTACCTGCGCGACAACATGGTGTACGACGTGCAGGATCGTGTGCAGCGTAAACTGCACTTCGCCATCGTGGACGAAGTCGATTCGATCCTCATCGACGAAGCGCGCACGCCGCTGATTATCTCCGGTCAGGCTGAAGATC
>JBLIZO010000044.1:0-5423 GCA_048859965.1 Fluviibacter sp. | reverse complement strand
CTTGGCTTCACCACCAAACTTGGCTGCCAGTACCGTGGCAATCGCCGCCGTCAGCGTCGTCTTACCGTGGTCAACGTGACCAATCGTGCCCACGTTTACGTGCGGCTTTGTACGTTCAAACTTACCCTTTGCCATTTTTAGACCCTCAAGTCGAAAAAATAAAAGACCATCAACAAAAAGACAAAAACCCGACGGCGTCACATCCGGAACCACCAGGAAACCTGGTGCCCATGGGCAGGATTGAACTGCCGACCTCTCCCTTACCAAGGGAGTGCTCTGCCACTGAGCTACATGGGCAACGCCGGAACAACCGAGTGTCCGTGGAGCGGGTGAAGGGGATCGAACCCTCGTCTTAAGCTTGGAAGGCTTCTGCTCTACCATTGAGCTACACCCGCCCGGCCATACCGCAGCACGGAAGAAACCGCTATTTTCTGGCTGTTGGTGGAGGGAGAAGGATTCGAACCTTCGAAGGCAGAGCCGACAGATTTACAGTCTGTTCCCTTTGACCGCTCGGGAATCCCTCCGCGAACCAGAACCGAGGATTATGAGGGATGTTTTCCCATGCTGTCAAGCAGCATTTGATTTTTCTCTCTTGCCCCGGTCGCCACACCAAATCTTCTGCCGCCCGCTCGGTGATAAAGTAAGCGGGCACCCATGCCTGGAGCCGACGATCATGCCCAACACCCACGCTCACGATACCCTTCCCGATTGCGCCCATCCGGCCGATCCCGAATTGCTCAACCGGCTTTTCACGCATGGCCGCACGTACAGCCGGTGGCTTCCCAAAGCCGTTGACGATGCCATGCTGATGCGCGCCTGGAACCTGGCACGGCTTGGCCCCACTTCCGCCAACAGCCAGCCTTTGCGCGTGCTTTTCGTCCGCTCTGCCGAAGCCAAGGCGCGCCTCAAACCCTGCTTGGCACCCGGCAATGTAGAGAAAACAAGGAAAGCGCCCGTGACAGCGCTCTTCGCCGCCGATATGCGTTTTTACGACCATCTGCCGCGTCTGTACCCTCACGCCGATGCCCGCAGCTGGTTCAGTGGCAGCGACCAGATCGCTCTGAGCAACGCCACCGCAGAACGTAACAGCAGCCTGCAAGCGGCTTACTTCATCATGGCCGCGCGTGCGCTGGGACTTGACTGCGGACCAATGTCAGGGTTTGATGCGGAACAACTGAACCAAACTTTCTTCCCGGACGGACGGTTCAAAATCAATTTTATTTGCAACCTTGGCCACGGCGATCCGCAATCACTGCACCCCCGCTCGCCGAGACTGGAGTTTGAGGAAGCATGCCAGATCATCTAAACCCGCAAGCAAACAACCTGTCTGCACACCACGCACATTTTCAACGCCCCGTTACGTTGAAATTTCTGCTGGTCCTGCAGGGCTTACCCATGCTTGGCGTTCTGGCATTAGGCGCACCCAGCTATGCCATGTTCAACCAGCCAGTTCCCTGGATGGCGTTGTCGTTCGTCATTGGCGGTGTCGCCTGCTTTCTCACCTATCTCGCCAACTACCCATGGCGCTATCGGATCATTCAGGCCTTGGTTGCACCAGCCACCTGGCTGATTCTTCACTTGGCCGGCAGAGTCTGACAGCCCCTTTTACGGAGGATGCATCATGAGCAACGCCCAAAGTAGCAATCCGTTGGATATGCTGCAGAGTATGTGGAACCAGATGGGCTTTCAGCTACCCGGCATGGTCGCACCGACTCTGGACGAAGGGGAACTGGATAAACAGATCCGTGATCTGCGTTCGGTCGAGAACTGGCTGCGCATGAATCTCTCGATGCTGCAGATGACCATTCAGAATTTGGAAATGCAGAAATCCGCGCTGGGTACATTCCGCAGCATGAGCGAGCACTTCACCAGAGCAGGCAGTGGTGAAGACGTTACGCCACAGAGCACACCGGAAAGCCCGTTTTTCAGTGCTTCAGCCGCCGATACCGCGTCAGTCGCGCACGAGCCTGCCCCAGGGGAAGCCACCGCAGACGAAGCGGCACTGACCAAAGCCGCCATGTGGCCCTGGGAAATGATGAACGAGCTCAACGCCACTGTACAGGCGCAGCTGGCGGACGCCGACCGCAAGAAGGCGCGCGCAAAACCAGCCGCCAAACGCCCATCCGGCAAGGCTACTGCTCAGAAAACCACCACCAAACGCAAAACGACCGCAACAGGTACAAAATAACCGTGCGGCCCGCCGAACAGGTCAGGCCTGCCGAACCTCAGCCGGCGACTTTGGCAGCATCCACCATATGCTGGGCAAACCAAGGGCCACCGCCATACAGCAGGGCCACAGCGCCCATCATCAGTAGCGTCCCGTAAAAAATCTGCCGCCGCGTTTTACCCAGCCCCTCGGGAAACGCACGACAGAAAAAGATCGGGCCGAGGATCGGGATAAAAACAACCAGTGCAGCCCACCACCAGCCCCGCACAATGCTGGCAGGAACGACGACGATATAGCCGACCAGCAAGAGCGTCGCACCAATCGCAGCCATGAGCGCAATCGCCACGACAAACGCAAAGAATCCAATATCCATTTCATTAACCTCTGATTATTTTTTCTGTTTGACGGGGCGTTGCCAACCCGTCAAGGTGAGTTGTTTTGCTCGTGACACGGTCAGCGCATCCGGCGGCGCATCTTTGGTCAGCGTGGTGCCGGCACCCAGTGTGGCGCCACGACCCACGGTTACCGGCGCCACCAGCTGTGTGTCGGAACCGATGAAGGCATCATCTTCGATGATCGTTCGGAACTTGTTGGCGCCATCATAGTTGCAGGTAATGGTGCCCGCACCAATGTTGACACGCTCACCCACCGTCGCATCACCTATATAGGCCAGGTGATTTGCTTTGGAGCCGTTACCCAACTGCGAATTCTTCAGCTCCACGAAATTGCCGACATGCGCGCCAGCACCGAGCGTGGAGCCTGGACGCAAACGGGCGTAGGGGCCGACCACGGCGTCCGGTCCAACCACGGCCTGATCCAGATGACTGAAGGCATCAACACGCGCACCCGCCTTAACGGTGACATCGCGCAGCACGCAATACGGACCAATTTGAACGCCCTCTTCAAGTATCACGCGCCCCTCGAAAACACACCCCACGTCGATACTCACATCGCGTCCGCAGGTCAGCACACCGCGAATATCAATCCGTGCCGGATCGGCCAAGCGCACACCGTCGATCATGAGTTGTTCGGCCTGGTGTTGCTGCCACACGCGCTCTAACGCAGCCAGTTGTACTTTGGAGTTGACGCCAGCCACCTCCCAGTCGTAGCGAGGTGTTACGGTATGGACCGGTACGCCCGCCTGTACCGCCATGCCGAGCAAATCGGTCAGGTAGTACTCGCCTTGCGCATTGGCGTTGGACAATGCACCGAGCCACGCCGCCAGATAACGCGCCGGCAGACAGAGAATGCCGGTATTCACCTCGGTGATCTTGCGCTGTTCATCTGTCGCATCTTTTTCTTCGACGTTACAGACCACGTTACCCGCACCATCCCGCACGATACGGCCATAGCCGGTGGGGTTGGCCAGCTGCTGGGTTATCAGCCCGACGCCCGCACCGGCCGCCTGCAACAGCGCTTTAAGTGTTGACGCCTGAATCAGCGGCACATCACCATAGAGAATCAGCACCTGACCATCGTCTGGCAAAGGCTGCAATGCCGGCAAGGCCATCTGCACCGCATGGCCCGTGCCCAACTGTGGCGACTGCACGGCAAACTGCACACCCGTATCAGCGAGCACACCTTCAACCACCTGGGCGCCATGCCCGATAACGGTGACGGTTTTCTGCGAATTCAATGTGGCGGCAGCGGCAATCACATGGCGCACCATCGATTGCCCGGCGATCGGATGCAGTACTTTCGGCAACCCGGAGCGCATGCGCGTGCCTTGACCTGCTGCGAGAATAACGACCTGCAAAGGACGAGAATGACTCAAAACCAACTCCGTTTAATTGCTTTTTGGAATACCCTGAAGGATACCGGAAGCCCAAAGACAAAGGGCGGCCAAAGCCGCCCATTTGCATATTTATACCATCTCGTTTAGCGCGGCAGCAGCGTCGAGCCCATCAGGAACTGATCAACTTCGCGCGCGCACTGACGGCCTTCGCGGATTGCCCAGACGACGAGCGACTGGCCACGACGCACGTCACCGGCGGCATACACCTTGTCCACGTTAGTCTTGTAACAGCCTTCACCCTCGGTCGTTGCTTTGGCGTTCTGACGGGCATCTTTGTCCACGCCAAATGCGTCGAGTAACCCCCCCACCGGATTGGTGAACCCCATAGCGAGGAAAGCCGCGTCACAGGGCAATTCGAATTCCGAACCAGCAACCTCGGTCATCTTGCCGCCTTGCCAGTCCAAACGGACAGCCTTCAGCGCCTTGACGTTACCGTTGCCATCGGTCACGAATTCCTTCGTGGCGACGGCGAAGTCACGCGAACAGCCTTCATCATGCGAGGTCGATGTACGCAGCTTGATCGGCCAGTACGGCCAGACCAGCGGCTTGTCTTCCTGCTCTGGCGGCATCGGCATCAGCTCGAACTGGGTCACCGAAGCGGCGCCATGACGGTTCGAGGTACCGACGCAGTCAGAACCCGTATCGCCGCCACCGATCACGATGACATGCTTGCCCTTCACGTTGATCGGATTGGCCTTGCCCTGTTGAACTTCCTTGTTCTGGGGAATCAGGAACTCCAGCGCAGCATAGACACCCTTGAGCTCGCGACCCGGCACCGGCAGATCGCGCGGCACTTCTGAACCTGCCGCCAGAATAACGGCGTCGAAATCTTTCTTGAGTTCGTCGGCCGAAACAAAGGTTTCAGCATCGTTGTTGATGCCGGCAGGCAGATCCTTGTGACCGACAAGCACCTTGGTCTTGAACGTCACGCCTTCGGCTTCCATCTGCTTGACGCGACGATCGATCAGCGTCTTTTCCATCTTGAAGTCGGGAATACCGTAACCCAGCAGACCACCGATGCGATCGCTTTTTTCGAACACGGTCACGTCATGGCCGACGCGTGCCAACTGTTGCGCAGCGGCCAGACCAGCAGGGCCGGAACCGATGATCGCGACACGCTTGCCGGTTTTGGTTTGCGGCGGCTGCGGCACCACCCAGCCCGATGCCCAAGCCTTGTCGATGATGGCACGCTCGATGGACTTGATACCCACCGGCGCCACATTGATCCCCAGCGTACAGGCAGCCTCGCACGGGGCCGGACAGATACGGCCAGTGAACTCCGGGAAGTTATTGGTCGAATGCAGCACATTGATCGCATCCTGCCACTGACCATGGTAAACAAGGTCATTCCAATCCGGAATAATGTTGTTCACCGGGCAACCATTGTTACAGAAGGGGATGCCACAGTCCATGCAACGGGCCCCCTGCTGTTGTGCAGCGGCATCATCCAGAACGGCTACG
>JBLIZO010000043.1:0-16225 GCA_048859965.1 Fluviibacter sp. | reverse complement strand
CTGGTTTCAATCACGCCACCTTTGGTGCCGCCATTGGCTGCCGCATAAGACAGGGCCACGTCACGTGCCTTACCGGATTTATCCTGATACACAGCGATCAGCGACGGTACACCGCCACCCTTCACGAATTCGGAACGAACGGTATGGCCCGGGCCTTTCGGAGCGATCATGATCACATCCAGGTCTTCGCGCGGAACGATCTGGTTGTAATGCACGTTAAAGCCGTGAGCAAACGCCAGCGCTGCGCCTGCCTTCATGTTCGGCGCCACGTCTTTGTTGTAGACATCCGGAATATTCTCGTCTGGCAGCAGAATCATGACGACGTCAGCGTTCTTGACGGCGGCGGCGATTTCTTCAACTTTGAGGCCAGCGGCTTCAGCCTTGGCCCACGAGGCGCCGCCCTTACGCAGCGCAACGGTGACGTTAACGCCCGAGTCACGCAGGTTCTGTGCGTGTGCGTGGCCTTGCGAACCGTAACCAACGATGGTGACCTGCTTGCCCTTGATCAGCGAGAGATCGGCGTCCTTGTCGTAATAAACCTTCATGATGTTCCTTTCGGGAAAAATTCAAAAAATTATAAAAATCAAACCTTGAGCATACGGTCGCCACGACCGATACCGGAAACGCCCGAACGGACGGTTTCCAGAATCAGTACGGGATCGATCGCTGCGATGAACGAATCCAGCTTGGTCGACGTGCCCGTCAGCTCGATGACATAGGCCGAATCGGTGACGTCGATGATGTGGCCGCGGAAGATGTCAGCGAGGCGCTTCATCTCCTCACGATCCTTACCGGTAGCGCGCACCTTGATCATGAGCAGTTCACGCTCGACGTGCGGGGCTTCCGACAGATCAATGACCTTGACCACATCGACCAGCTTGTTGAGCTGCTTGGTGATCTGCTCGACGATGTCGTCGCTACCGGATGTGACCAGCGTCATGCGTGACAACGACGGGTCTTCCGTCGGCGCCACGGTCAGCGACTGGATGTTGTAACCACGCGCCGAGAACAGACCTGCCACCCGTGACAGGGCACCCGATTCGTTTTCCAGAAGGATGGAAATAATGTGTCGCATGTCGGGGCTCCTTACAGGTGATCGTCAGCCAGAACCATATCGGCCAGGCCCTTGCCGGCCGACACCATCGGAAAGACGTTCGCCGTCGGATCGATGATGAAGTCCATGAACACCAGATCGTTCTTGTGCTTGTCGGAGAAGGCCAACTCCAGTGCCGGGCCCACATCTTCCGGCCGCTCGATACGTATACCGACATGACCATAAGCCTCGGCCAGCTTCATGAAGTCGGGCAACGACGACATGTAGGAGTGCGAATAGCGATTCTCGTAGAACATTTCCTGCCACTGGCGCACCATGCCCAGATAACCGTTGTTCAGGTTGATGATCTTGACCGGTACGCTGTACTGCTTGCAGGTCGAGAGCTCCTGAATACACATCTGGATTGAGGCTTCACCGGTCACGCAGGCCACCGTGGCGCCCGGGTTGGCATAGCGCACACCCATGGCGTACGGCAGGCCGACGCCCATGGTACCCAGACCGCCCGAGTTGATCCAGCGACGCGGTTTGTCGAACTTGTAATACTGGGCAGCGAACATCTGGTGCTGCCCCACGTCCGAGGTGACAAAAGCATCGCCCTTGGTGACTTCCCACAGTTTCTCGACCACGGCCTGGGGCATGATCTTGCCTGGCGTGGTGCGATACTTGAGGCAATCACGGCCGCGCCATTCGTTGATGGTGTTCCACCACTGGGCAACGGCCGCATCCGGCTTGGTACCGATGGCTTCGAGCTACTTGATCAGTTCGTCCAATACATCCGGCACGTTACCGACGATCGGCACATCCACCTTGACGCGCTTCGAAATCGACGAGGGGTCGATATCGATGTGGATGATTTTGCGCGGATGCGTTGCGAAGTCTTCCGGATTACCGATCACGCGATCGTCAAAACGGGCGCCAACGGCCAGCAGCACATCGCAGTGCTGCATGGCCATGTTGGCTTCGTAGGTGCCGTGCATACCGGGCATGCCCAGAAACTGCTGGTCGGTGGCCGGATACGCCCCCAGGCCCATCAGGGTGTTGACGATCGGAAAACCAAGCATGCGCGACAGCTTGGTCAACTGTTCGGCAGCATCCGACAGAATCACGCCGCCGCCCGAATAGATCATCGGGCGTTTGGCTTCGAGCAGCAGATGCGCTGCTTTCTTGATCTGACCCTGGTGACCCTTGTTGACCGGGTTGTAGGAACGGATATTGATCGTTTCCGGATAATGGAATTCGGTTTTGTGCGCCGTGACGTCCTTCGGGATATCGATCAGCACCGGGCCAGGACGGCCGCTGCGCGCGATATGGAAGGCCTTCTTAACGGTTGCCGCCAGATCCTTGACGTCTTTGACCAGGAAGTTGTGCTTCACGCACGGGCGGGTAATACCGACCGCATCGCTTTCCTGGAAGGCGTCCTGACCGATATAAAAAGTCGGCACCTGACCGCTGATCACGACCAGCGGGATCGAGTCATAGTAGGCAGTCGCAATGCCGGTCACGGCATTGGTCAAACCGGGACCCGAGGTCACCAGCGCCACACCCACGCGCTGAGACGAGCGCGAATAGGCATCGGCGGCGTGCACGGCGGCTTGCTCGTGACGGACCAGTACGTGATGGATTTTGTCCTGCTTGAAGAGCTCGTCGTAAATATGAAGTACCGAGCCACCGGGATAACCGAAAATCGTATCGATGTTTTCGGCCTGCAGGCATTTCACAAGAATTTCTGCACCACTGATTACTGCTGACATACACAACCTCCTCGCGAAGATTCACTTCGCCTTGCCCCCATCCGGCTCGCACACCTTGTGAGTGGCTCCGTCAACGGGGTTATGGTTACGGGGAAAACTGTGAATGATAAGCCAGGCAGTCATATTTGAGCAAGGCTTGCTAGAATTATCCTTCTCCAAAACCGGAGCACTTTGTTGGCTACCCCTCGCGAACTGGACGCTTTTCTCGCTGATGTCGAGCGCCGGGCCTATAAAACGGCCTGGTTTGCCGTGCATAACGAGGAAAATGCGCTGGATATCGTGCAGGACGCCATGATGAAACTGGCCGAAAGCTACGGCGACCGCCCAGCGGAAGAGTTGCCCGCACTGTTCCAGCGCATCTTGCAGAACACCATTCGCGACTTCTACCGCCGCAGCAAGGTGCGCAACCTCTGGACGACGCTGTTTTCCGCCCTGGGCGGCAACAGCGAAGCCGACCAGGAAAGCGATGAGGATCGCATTGAGCGCTTGCGAGACCCGAATGCCGAACAGCAACAACAACCAGATGCCGCCCTGGAACAACGGCGAATCCTGGAGATCCTTGAAAATGAGCTGGCCAAACTGCCAGCACGTCAACGAGAAGCCTTCCTGATGCGTTATTGGGAGGGATTGGACACCGCAGAGACCGCCGAGGCCATGGGATGCTCCCAGGGCAGCGTCAAAACCCACTGCTCGCGCGCCACCCAGGCGCTGGCAGCGGCTCTGAAAGCAAAAGGAATACAGCTATGACCCACGAAACGCACCGCCCGACCCCGCCGCAGAATGACCTGCTGGCCAAGGCCATGGTGTCCGTCTTGGATCAAAGCACGGTCGCGATGCCCAGCCGCGTTACCGCCCGCCTGGCCCAGATGCGCGAACAGGCACTGGCCCATCAGAAGCAATGGCAGAGTGCCCTGCAATTGGCCGGCCAGGGGACGCACCGGGCCATCGGCAGCCTGTTCGGCGACTCGTTTGGCTCCGCTACGGACTGGCGGCGCTGGGCCACCTCGCTGGGCGTGCTGGTGATCACCGCCGCCTTCATGTTCTGGCAGGCCCAGAGCCAGGTCGAACAACTGGCCAGCGAAGACAGCGCCCTGCTCAGCGAAGCGCTACCGCCGACCGCTCTCCTTGATAAGGGATTCCAGTCATGGGTTTCCAGCGGCACGCCCGACACCCAGCAGTAATTCTGCTGGCGCTGGCGCTTGTCGCCGTCGTGGTGGCATTAAGCTACCCGCGCATGCGCTCAGGCCAGGACACGCCGAGTGGCGTGCGTGTGGCCGTTGCGCCGCAGCCTGACTGGAAAGCGCTGACGCCGGAACAGAAACAGATTCTGGCGCCACTTCAGGAAGACTGGAACAATATGGAGCGTTTCCGCCGCAAGAAATGGCTGGAAATCGCCGCCCGTTACCCGAACCTGAGCGATGCCGAGCAAGAGCGCGTCCGTGACCGAATGCAAGACTGGGCTAATCTGACCCCGGCACAGCGACAGGCTGCCCGCGAACGGTTCAAGGAAATCAGTCAACGCACCAACGCCGAAGAACGCGAAGCACTCGCGCAAAAGTGGGCGGATTATCAAAATCTGCCCGAAGATGTGCGCCAGCGCCTGGAAAAAGAGGCTAAAGACCAGGAAAAAGCCGACAAACGCGCCGCCCGCACCCCAACCGTTGACGGCAAACCGACGCCCATTACCACCCGGGAAGGTACGCTGCCCACCGGCACCGCTGCCGCCACACTGGTTACAGCGCCCAGCGCTGTCAAGGTGGTGCCACCCAAACCTGCTGCTCCGGCCAGTCCCTTGACCTTTGCGCCCGCCAAACCGGTAGATGAGCCTGCGCCCACTACCAACCCCGCCGATGAGAGTCGCTGAAATCGCCACGCGCCGTCGGCGCCTCGGCAGCCTGTTCTATGAAGCGCTGGTCATTCTGGCGATGGGTTTTTTCCTGTTCCTGATCCCGGTTGCCGTATTTTCAGGTGTCTCGCACCGGATGCCCGGCCCCGGTCTGTTATGGCTTTACCTGTTTGTCCTGGTCGGCATTTATTTCATCTGGTGCTGGACCAAGGGGGGCCAAACGCTGGCCATGAAAACCTGGCGGCTACGGCTGGTGGACGCATCCACCTCGTACCCGCTTCGCCCGCTGCAGGCGGTCGTGCGCTATGGCATGGGCTGGTTGTGCTGGCCAACCGGATTGGCTTTGCTCTGGTCGTTTCTGGACCCGGACGGCCAGTTTCTGCACGACCGGATTGCCGGCACACGGATTCTGTACGAACCCCGGCAAAAATCCTAGGCAAGCTGCTTGGCTCAGCGCCGCTCAGCGCGCCTCAGCAGCGCGACTGCCGCGCCCATGAACAGAATGATCGGCATCGCAGCAGTGACAAAAGGCGACCAGTTGTTAATCGCCCCCAGACTTGAGACGAGCCCGTTGAGCATGTAGAAGAGCGCGCCGATCATCACGCCGGCAAAAATACGCAGACTGACGCCTCCCACCCGGTCGTGGCGATAGGCAAAAGGCAAGGCCAGCGCCATCATGACCAGAATCGACAGCGGATAAAACACCTTTTTCCAGATGGCGATCACGTAGGTATCGCCGCTCAAATGATTGCGTTTGAGATGCTGCACGTAGGTGTAGAGCTCATAGACCGACATCAGATGCGGACGCACCAGCAAAACCTGCAGCACATCCGGCGTCACCGCCGATGTCCAGGGCTTGCTGGCCAATTGCACCTGGCGAACGCGCTGAGCCTCCAGTACCGTTTCAGAAACATCGTTCAGCATCCAGACATTGGGCGGCTCAAAGGTGGCTGTTTTAGCGTAAGTGACACGATCCAGCGTCATGTCCGGCCTGAACTGATAAATACGTACCGATTCCAAACGGCCATCCGGGCGCAGGGCGCTGATGTTGGCAAAGGTCTTTTCGTCCTTGACCCATACGCCTGATTGCAGGCCTTGGGTAATGGTACCGCTCATGGCTTTGACACGCCATTCCTGCGCTTTCTGTTCGGCCGGCGCAACCACAAATTCGCCCAGCAGAAAGGTCAGTAACACCAGCCATAGTCCGACGCGCATGAGCGTAAGCAGCAATTGCGTACTGGAGACCCCCGAGACACGCAACACATTGATTTCGGAATGCCGGGCCAAATTCGATAACGCATACAGCGTACCGATCAGCACACAGATCGGCATCAGTTCATAAATTCTGCCCGGCTGGATCAGTACGACATAGACAATCGCCTGATAGAGCTTATAACCGCCCTCGCCCAGTTTGCCCAGCTCCCCCATCAGGTCAAAGAACGCAAAGAGCACCATAAAAGCGCCGAGGATCAGCGCCGTGGCGAGCAATACCTCGCGGCCGACATACTTGCGATAGATCATGCTTTGCCTCCGGCCTTGCGGAGTCGGCGACCAGCGCGCGCAGTAACGGATGTCATGCGGTAATAAAACCCGCCAATCAGCACTGAGAGCATGATCAGATGCGGCGCAATCAACCCCACCGGAAACGGCAATCGCCCCTGGATCACCCAGGCCCTGGAGACCGTCATCAGATTGATGTAGATGAAGTACACCAGCAACGCCAGAATCATGTTCGCCGAACGGCCAGCGCGCGGGTTCACGTAAGACAGCGGAATCGCCAGCAAGGCCAGCATCACGACCATAATCGTTGTACCGACGCGGGTAACGACATCTCCCAGACTTTCGCGCGTAGGATTGAGCAGCAATTCTCGCGTGGGCGTGCTGTCCTGGTGCCGAACCGTATTTTGCGCTGCCTTGGTTTCCACCCGAAAGGCATAGGACTCGTAATCCATCATGCGCATTTCCGGCGAGTTCGGCTTCAATTCATACCGGTGACCATGCTCCAGCACAATAAAACGGTCACCGTTTTCGTGAATCTCCTGACGACCCCGTGCAGCAACGGTAATGCCCAGTTTGTCCGGCTGCGTATCACTGACAAAAACATTACCCACAACCTCGCCGGATTGATCCGTCGATTCGATGAAGAAAATGCGACGGCCATCCGAAGATTCGCGAAAGACACCGGGCCGCACCAACCCCAGTTCGTTACGGTCGGCGACCTGCTGCCGGTATTTCAGGCTTTCGCCATGCGCCCACGGCACCAGTTCCTGGGTCAGCACGCCAACGACCAGCATAATGGGTACGGCAAAAACCAGGACCGGACGAATCCAGGCCGTCAGCGGCTGGCCGGCACTGAACCAGACCGTCATTTCCGAATCGCGATACCAGCGCGACAAAGTCAGCAGAATGGCCATGAAGCAGGCCAGCGAGAGCAGAATCGGCAGAAAATTGAAGATCGCGAAGCCGAGCAGCGGCCCTACGGCGGCGGCCGACACCTTGCCCACAGTGGCCTCATTCAACAGGCGCACCAAGAAGGTCGTCAGCAGAATGACGAGCAGCGCCACGGAAATTGCCACGGCATTCTGGACGAATTCGCGCCGCATGGCGCGCGCAAAGATCATGATCGGTAAATGTGCTTCAAAACGGTGCGGCCAGTATAACGAGAGAATTCGGTCCCAGATTTTGACGAAAGACGCTGCCGGCGGGGATAATCACAGGTTGAACTGATCGTTGCCGACCACATCCCTTCCGGAGAAACCAATGAAATTTAGCACAAAAACCGGCCTCCCCCAGTCTTTGAGCACTGATGCGCTGATTCTGGGCGTTTTCGAGAAGGGCGTACAACCGGCTGTAACGGCTGTTGCCGACAAAGCCGCCAACGGACTCATCGGTCGCCTGCAGAAGCAGGGCGACTTCACGGGAAAAACCGGTACCACGCTGGTCGTGCATCACCCGGAGGGTCTGAAAGCCGAACGTCTGGTACTGGTCGGCCTGGGTGACGCCGCCGAATTCAACAACAAGGCCTGGGCACAGGCCAACCGCACCGCCCTGACGACAGTGTTGGGCACGACCGCCAACGATGCACTGAACACGCTGGCAACGCTGGAGGTTACGGGGCTATCGACCACTGCGCGTGTACGCCAGGCCGTCGTACTGGCCGGCGAAGCGGCTTATCGTTTCGACAGTTTCAAGACGACACCAAAGCCGCAACCGGTCAAACTCAAGTCCGTACAACTGCTGCTCAACGACAAAGCCAATAAAGGCTACAGCGATGCTGTTGCCCAGGGCGAATCCATCGTTGCCGGCATGGCGCTGACCCGTGATCTGGGCAATCTGCCGGGCAACATCTGCACACCGACCTATCTGGCGAATGAAGCCAAGAGACTTGCCAAGACCTATGGCCTGAAATGCCTGATCCTGGAAAAAGCGGCGATGGAAAAGCTGGGCATGCATTCGCTGCTCGCCGTTGCCAAGGGGTCGCATCAACCGCCGAAATTTATCGTACTGGAATACATGGCCGGCAAAAAGACCGACAAACCGGTCGTTCTGGTCGGCAAGGGCATCACCTTCGATACCGGCGGGATTTCGCTGAAACCAGCCGCCGAGATGGATGAGATGAAATACGACATGTGCGGTGCAGCCAGTGTGTTGGGCACCCTGCGCGCCGTGGCCGGGATGAAGCTGCCGATCAACCTGGTCGTCATCGTCCCCACCACGGAAAACATGCCGGGTGGCAGTGCGACGCGCCCTGGCGACATTGTCAGCTCCATGTCGGGTCAGACTATCGAGATTCTGAACACCGACGCCGAAGGCCGCCTGATTCTGTGCGACGCCCTGACCTATGCCGAGCGTTTCAAACCGGCCGCCGTGGTCGATGTCGCCACGCTGACCGGCGCCTGCGTCGTGGCGCTGGGCCAAGTGGCCAGCGGTCTGCTCGGTAACGATGAAACACTGATTGATCAACTGCGTACGGCTGGCACCGACACCATGGACCGTGCCTGGCAACTGCCGCTGTGGGACGACTATCAGGATCTGCTGAAGAGTCCGTTCGCTGACATGGCCAACATCGGCGGCCGCTGGGGCGGCACGATTACCGCCGCCTGTTTCCTGTCGCGTTTCACCAAGTCCTACCCGTGGGCGCACCTGGACATCGCCGGTACCGCCTGGGTTCAGGGCAAGGACAAGGGCGCAACGGGTCGGCCGGTACCACTGCTCACACGTTTCCTGATGACGCGCGCCGGCAAAACCGATTGATTCGGGTTGCATGACCGAAATCAATTGTTACCATGACCAGCCGGATCGCCTGCAACAGGCGATCCGGCTGGCGGCCCTCGCCTGGGAACGACGTAAACCGATCACCTTCTACATTCCCGATCCGCTGCGCGCCGAAACCTTCGACAAAGCGCTCTGGGCCCACGATCCGCAATCGTTCATCCCACACTGTCATTCCAACAGTGCCGAGGCTGACCGAACGCTGATCATCATCACCGATAACCTGGATGCCGTCAGCCAGGATGAGTTGCTGGTGAATCTGGCCGATGACGTACCACCCGGCTTCGCGCGCTATCAGCGGCTCTTTGAAATTGTCAGCCGTCAGGATGCCGACAAAGCTGCTGCCCGCGAACGCATGGCGTTCTACAAGGATCGCGGCTACCCGATCACTTACCGTAAATCCAACTAACTCCCTCACTATCGTCGTCACCCGTTGACGCTATCGCCATGACGCTTGCCAAATCCTTTGAACCCGCCGATATCGAACGCCGTTGGTACCAGACCTGGGAAAACTGTGGCTATTTTGCCGCCGGTGACGACCCCGCCAAGGACGCGGCATTCTGCATTTTGCTGCCACCACCCAACGTGACAGGTACGCTGCACATGGGCCACGGTTTCAATCAGACGCTGATGGACGCACTGACCCGTTACTACCGCATGCGCGGTGCCAACACGCTGTGGCAACCGGGCACGGACCATGCGGGCATCGCCACGCAGATTGTCGTCGAGCGCCAACTGGAACGCGACGGCATCTCACGCCACGATCTGGGCCGTGAGAGATTCCTGGATAAAGTCTGGGAATGGAAAGCGTATTCGGGCGGCACCATTACGCAGCAGATGCGCCGCCTCGGCAGCTCTTGCGACTGGACGCGCGAACGTTTCACGATGGACGACGGCCTGTCGAAGACCGTAACAGAGAGTTTTGTCCGTCTTTATAACGAAGGCCTGATCTACCGGGGCAAACGGTTGGTCAACTGGGACCCGAAACTGAACACCGCCGTGTCTGATCTGGAAGTGCTGTCGGAAGAAGAGGATGGTTTCCTCTGGCACATCCGCTACCCGCTGGCCGATGGCAGTGGCTCATTGACGGTGGCCACGACACGCCCGGAAACCATGCTCGGCGATACCGCCGTGATGGTGCATCCGGATGACCCGCGTTATCAACATCTGATCGGCAAGATGGTGAAACTGCCGCTCACCGATCGCGAGATTCCGATCATCGCCGACAGCTACGTCGATCTGGAATTCGGCACGGGCTGTGTCAAGGTGACACCGGCGCATGACTTCAACGACTACGCCGTGGGCCAGCGCCATAACTTGCCGCTGATCTCGATTCTGACGCTGGACGCCAAGATCAACGATAACGCGCCGGAAAAATACCGGGGCCTGGATCGTTTCGAAGCGCGTAAGGTCATCGTCGCCGATCTGGAAACCCTGGGTATTCTGGAAAAGACCGACAAGCACAAACTGAAGGTGCCGCGCGGCGACCGGACGGGTGTTGTCATTGAACCGATGCTGACCGATCAGTGGTTTGTGGCGATGTCTAAGCCCGGTGCAGACGGCAAGTCGATCACGCAGAAGGCGCTCGACGTCGTCGCCAGCGGCGAGATCCGCTTCCATCCGGAAAATTGGGTCAACACCTACAATCAGTGGCTGAACAATATTCAGGACTGGTGTATTTCTCGCCAACTGTGGTGGGGTCATCAGATTCCGGCCTGGTACAGCGATAGCGGTAAGGTTTACGTCGCACACGACGAAGCCGAGGCAAAAGCACAGGCCGTCGCTGCTGGCGATCACAGCGCCTTGCGCCGTGATGAAGACGTGCTCGACACGTGGTACTCGAGCGCGCTGTGGCCCTTCTCGACCCTCGACTGGACACCCGACTGGCCCAATACGCCAAATGCGATGCTGGAACGCTACCTGCCGACCAGCGTGCTGGTCACCGGCTTCGACATCATCTTCTTCTGGGTCGCCCGTATGGTGATGATGACGCAACATCTGACCGGTCGCATCCCGTTCAAGGATGTCTATGTGCACGGCCTGATCCGCGACAGCAAGGGTCAGAAGATGAGTAAATCGAAAGGTAACGTGCTTGATCCGATCGACCTCATCGACGGCATTACGCTCGACGAGCTGGTGAAGAAACGCACCTTCGGTCTCATGAACCCGAAGCAGGCGCAAAGCATTGAAAAAGAAACCCGCAAGGAGTTCCCGGAGGGTATCCCGAGCTTCGGCACCGATGCCCTACGCTTCACGTTCACCTCACTGGCCAGCCCCGGCCGCGACATCAAGTTTGATCTCTCGCGCTGCGAAGGCTATCGCAACTTCTGCAACAAGCTGTGGAACGCCACCCGCTTTGTGCTGATGAATACCGAAGATCAGGATTGCGGCATCAACGCCGCTGAAGCCGATCTGAAGTTCTCGGCTGCCGATCGCTGGATGATCAGCCTGCTACAACGTGCCGAAGCCGAGATTGGCCAGCATCTCAACGACTACCGTTTCGACCTAGCCGCACAGGCGCTCTACCATCTGGTATGGGATGAGTACTGCGACTGGTATCTGGAAATCGCCAAAGTCCAGATCCAGACCGGCGATGCCGAAGCCCAACGTACGACACGTCGCACGCTCCTGCGCGTGCTCGAAACGATTTTGCGTCTGGCCCACCCGTTCATTCCATTCATTACCGAAGAACTGTGGCAGACCGTCGCCCCGATGGCCGGGCGAAAAACACACGAAACCATTATGCAGGCAGACTATCCGGTCGCCGACGCGCAACGCATTGATACTGCTGCCGAAACACAAATCGAACAGCTCAAGGGCCTGGTCTCGGCCTGCCGCAACCTGCGTGGTGAGATGAGTCTGTCGCCCGCCACCAAAGTGCCGTTGATCGTCGCCGCCAGCCAGGCCGATCAGGCGGCACTGGCCGATGCCGCGCCGGTGCTCAAGTCGCTGGCCAAACTGGCCGATGTGCACTTCGTCGATGCCCTACCGGCCGATACGCTGGCACCGGTCGCGGTGCTAGGCCAAGTTCAACTCATGCTCGAAATCGAGATCGATGTGCCGGCTGAGATTTCCCGGCTGGAAAAAGAAATTGCGCGACTGGAAGGTGAGATCAAGAAGGCCGAAGGCAAACTCGGCAACGCGTCTTTCGTTGATCGCGCGCCACCTGCCGTTGTCGCGCAGGAACGTCAGCGTATGACCGATTTTGGCAACACGCTGACCATGCTGAAACCGCAACTTCAAAAGCTCAAACAGCACTGATCGTTATTTGAGAGTGGCCGGTACCAGACCACGCAGAGCGTTGCCCACGCGTAGCCGACCTTCGCGCGATGCCGCCTTGATATCTGCAACGGTCAGAACCACCTCGCAGGCCTCGCCGCTATCGAGCAAGGCGCTGCGCAAGACGCCTGGCAGCAATCCACAACGTACGGGCGGCGTCAGCAACCGTGCACCCTCGCGCACGAAGATATTGCTGCGGGCGCCTTCACAGACATCGCCACGTTCGTTGCAGAACAGGCTGTCAAACGCCTGCTGCGCCATGGCCCGGTCAACGGCCCTGTTATACACGCTGCGCGCCGAGGTCTTGTGGCGCAAGAGCGGCGCATCACTGACCAGGCGTTGATCCGACCAGATCAGCCCCACGCGTTGCGCCATCGGCGGCAACGGCGCCCAGGTCGTTTTTAATGCGCCGTCATGGGCGAGATCAATCCGCACACGGAAAACACGCGTTACATCGTTCGGACCCTGCTGCTGACGAATGTCATTTTTCACTTGCCAGAGCGCGGCCTCAAACGCGTTTGAATCAAATGTAAAACCCAGCGCATACGATGACTGCGCCAACCGTGCAGCATGACGCCGGATCAACGGGTAAACCTCAACCAACGGCAAGGTCATTGCCAGTGTTTCCGGTGGCAGTTCCAGACGCAAGGTTTCAAAGAGTGTAAAACCGGGGTCCGGTTTAACGAGAAAGGCGCTCTTAAGCAAACATTCGGCATACTCGTCTGCCGGATCAGAGTCCCAGACGATACCGCTACCAACGCCGAGAACGCCGGTACGTGCCGATGAAACGCATTCACTTGGCGGGTCAAGTACGATGGTGCGGATAGCGACATTCGCCCGTACGCTTGCCGCCGTCGCCCAACCGATGGCACCGGTATACAAACCTCGCGGCGAGCGTTCCAGCGTCGCGATTTTCTGCATGGCGGCAACCTTGGGAGCGCCGGTTACCGAACCACAGGGAAACAATCCGCGGACAAGACTGTCCAGCGATTGCGTTTGCAACCGCGCCGATACCGTCGATGTCATCTGGTGTACGGTGGGGTACGTTTCGATCTCGAACAGACGATCCACCGTCACGCTGCCTGATACAGCAACGCGGCCCAGATCGTTACGCAAAAGGTCCACGATCATTAGATTTTCTGCACGGTTTTTTGCAGATGCTCGCAAAGCATCTGCCTGAGCCCGATCGGCCATTGCGTCGGCCAAACGAGGCGCCGTGCCCTTCATCGGACGCACCATAACCCGATCATCATCAACGCAAAAAAACAGTTCCGGCGATAAGGACAAGGCCCGACATTCGGGCATATCGATGTAGACCGCATAGGCTGTGGGCTGCGCCTTGGCCAAACCCAAAAACACCTGTGCCGGATCACCATAAAGTGTCACATCTACCGGAAAGGTGTAGTTGATCTGATACACCGCCCCCTCAGCGATGGCTGCCTGGATACGCTGCAAACACCGGGTATAAGCGACCTCATCCAGCACAGGTTTCCCACGCACACATCCTGCGACATGACCAGCATCAACATCCTGCATCAGCCAGGCATCCGCTTGTGCCTGCGTCAACCAGCGGCCCTCGGGAAAAATCCAGACATGACCAACGGGCACCGCTCGTCCACTAGTCATACCCCGCTCTTGCCGAGCGGGTTGCGCGGCAGGTTCGATCAGTACGCCGGCTTCATAATCCAGTGCAAATACAGCAACCTGCCCAGCCTGCCGTGCCGCATCGGCCGCCGTCAACGCCGCTGTCAGCGACGCCGTGTCACTGATTGGCCAGGTCGCACAGGGATTCGTACAGAGCAGGCTGGCGGCTTCCTCCGGTGCGGCCAATCCATCCCGAAACAGGATCGCGTCGCGCGAACGTGATGGCAAAGTCACTTGCGGCGTAAATAAATGACCCACAGACCCTCACCCTCATCGACACGAAGCAAGGCGTGGCCCGTTTGACGAGCGAAGGCCGTGAAATCATCGCGTGCGGCAGGGTCTGTGACGCGCACAGCCAGAACTGCGCCGCTGTTCATATCGGCAAGCGCTTTTTTGGTCCGCAGAATCGGCATCGGACATTTGAGACCACAGACATCCAACTCGCGGTCTATTGCGGCAGCATTCACAGGCAAATCATTCATGACGTTCTAACACGAACTCCTAAAAAGGCGACTGGCCGGCAGCCTTACGCTCTTCGATGACTTGCGCACGCAACGTCTTGAGGCGCGTGTCGATCATCGACTGATCATAAAAACTCTTCGCCTCACGCTGCGCCAGTTCAAGCTGCTCGACTGCCGCCTGGGTCTGCCCATTCAGTGCATAGGCTTCGGCGGTCGCCCGCCGTGACTGCACTGATTTACCGAGCGCAGCGTAGGACTGCGCCTGCAATTGATACAGCTTGGGATCTCGTGCGCCAGCCCGGATTCGTCCCTCAACGATCTGCAACGCGGCCTCATTCTGCCCCTGCAGTTGCAAGACATGGATCAGCCCCAGAGAAACCGCCTCGTCATTGGGATAACGCTTGTAAGCCTCGCGATAGACAGCCGCTGCGCCCGCAGTATCCTTGGCAGCCAGTCGAATCTCCGCTGCCAGCACATCAAACATGCTGTCCGGCGCAGCCAGTTTTCTGGCCTGGGCCAGCGATTTCTCGGCCTCCGTCAAGCGGTTCAGACGCAATTGTGCTCGTGCCATACCGTACCAAACGGCCGCCTCATAGGCGAAGCGCCGCTCGCGCAACTGGGTTTCAAATTCGGCCAGCGCATCCTGTGGCGCATATTCCAAACTGCGCAATTTGGCGCGCACAAGATAGAAATCAATACTGTCGCGCACCTGGCGATACGGCGAACTTTGCGCCCGACCCTGCATGTCAGAAATCCGCTCGGTCGTCAGCGGGTGCGTGCGCAAATAGACCGGTGCATTATTCTCATACAGCGCGGTCGATTTCTGCAGCCGCTCGAAGAAATCCGCCATGCCGCGCGGATCATAACCGGCTTTGCTTAATGTCTGAAATCCGACGCGATCGGCTTCGCGTTCGAAGTCACGCGAGTAGCCCAACTGCGACTGGATATTCGCTGCCTCAATTGCCGCGCTGGCACCCTGAGCCATTTGCCCAGCCTGGCCGGAACGCACCGCCAGAATCATCAGCGCCAAGCTGGCCAACGAGGAAAGCGACTGATTCTTTGCTGCCATGATACCGCGCGCCAGATGCTGCTGGTTCACGTGCGAGATTTCATGCGCCAATACGCCGGCGAACTCCGATTCGGTGCGCGCCGCCAACAGCAACCCGGTGTTGACCCCGACAAAGCCCCCGAACGTGGCAAAGGCGTTGATTTGTCGATCACGCAGTACAAAGAAGGTAAAACGCCCGGATGGGTTCTGGCTGGCCGAGACCAAACGACGACCGACCCGGTTCACATAACCGGTAATCTCCGGGTCATCAACGTAAGACGGATCGCGCAAGCGAATCTCGTTATAGAACCCTTCCCCGAGGCGGCGCTGCATCTGTGGCGACAGCACATCCTGCGCAGCATCACCCAACTCGGGCAGTTCACTGGCTGCGGCAATCGCAACGCCATTCTGGATCAGCAACACTGCCGCCAGGGCAATCGCACACATTCGTCTGAATCGAGACATACCGCATCATAGCCCACTTCAATGACACCGTGTTTCCCGTAGCCACAAAAGAGAAAGCCCGCTATTACGCGGGCTTTCTCAGCGGTCAGCAATGCCTCACCCGAGGGTGAGCCATTCCCGCATCAAGCGCGGCCGATATTAGCGGCTTGCTTACCCTTCGGGCCGTCGACCACGTCGAAGGAGACGCGTTCGCCTTCCTTCAGGGTCTTGAAACCATTCATGGTGATTGCGGAGAAATGGGCGAAAAGATCTTCACCGCCGCCGTCCGGCGTGATGAAACCAAAACCCTTTGCGTCATTGAACCACTTGACGGTACCTAATGCCATTTTACTGCTTCCTTCCGGTCGTACTGACCTCTTTACACTATTTCAGAACGTAGCACACCGGGTGCGCCCACACTCCTCC
>JBLIZO010000042.1:0-4224 GCA_048859965.1 Fluviibacter sp. | reverse complement strand
GGCAATGCGTGCGGCAGCATCTGGCGACACCTGATGCTTCAGATAGACGAAACTCTTATCCCCGGTCAGCTTTTTCTCGATCTGACGCGGATCCATCTCCAGCAGATTACCCAGGGCTTTCAACTGGTCTTTATCCAGCTTGGCATCGGCTGTCGCCCACACCGCACGCATCGGTGTCGATTGCGCGAGCATGTCGCCATGACGATCCAGGATCTTGCCGCGCGATGCCGGGATATCGAGCACGCGACGATAGCGAGCATCCCCTCGCTCCTGCAGGAAATCTTCGTTGATGATCTGCAGATAGAAGGCACGCCCCACCAGCGCCAGCAAGGCGCCAAAAATCAGCGCCGACACCAGATGAATCCGCCATCCCGCCAGCTGGTCCTTGAGCACGGGGCTCTCGGTAAAGCGATGATCCTTGCGGCTCATTGCGCCCCTCCGAGCTTCTGCACTTTCTTCATATCGGGCGGTTGCATACCCAGCTTTTCACGGGCAATTTTTTCAATGCGCGTATGCGCCGCCCACGACGACATCTCTAACTGCAACTGGCCAAATTCGACATCCAGATTATGCGAACGCTCACGCTCCTGCTCCAGCGCCTGCAGGCGCTTACGCGCCTGATGCTGACTGGTAATCACACCGATCGAAGAGACCAGCACAACGACGATAAGCAGAAGATTCAGTCGGCGCATGATCGTTCCTAGGCCGCCAGCTTTTCTGCAATGCGCATGATGGCGCTACGCGCCCGCGGATTGATCGCCAGCTCTGCCTCACCCGCCTTGACCGGCTTACCGACAATCGCCAGCGCCGGCTTCGGTAACTGCGCCACCGTCAGCGGCACGCCTTTGGGCGGCTCGGCCGGCTTGGCGCCCGCCTGCATAAAACGCTTCACAACACGATCTTCCAGGGAATGGAAGCTGATCACCACCAGCCGCCCCCCCGGCTTCAACAGGTTCATCGCCTGCGGCAACGTTAACGCCAGCTGGCCGAGCTCCTGATTGATATAAATCCGTACAGCCTGGAAGGTGCGCGTCGCCGCATCCTGGCCGGGCTCACGGGTGCGCACGCACGCGCGTACAAGCGCTGCGAACTCCCCTGTTGTGGTGATAGGACGCTCGGCCCGAGCAGCCACAACCTTCTTTGCAATCGAGAGAGCAAACCGTTCTTCGCCATAATCTTTGATCACCTCCGCCAAAGTTTTTTCATCGACTTCTGCCAGCCAGGCTGCAGCCGTCTGGCCGCGGGTTGTATCCATGCGCATATCGAGCGGCGCATCGAAACGGAACGAGAACCCACGGGATGCCGTATCAAGCTGGGGAGAGGAGAGCCCCAGATCGAACAGCACCCCGTCTACCCGGGCCACATCAAAACCAACTTGCTTTGCCGCATCCGCCATGCCATCAAACGCGGTATGCACGAGCGTGAAACGCGGATCATCCAGCAACGCGCCCGAAGCAATCGCCTGCGGATCACGATCGAGCGACAGCAACCGACCCCGCGGGCCCAGTTGCGACAGAATTTTTCGGGAATGCCCACCCCGACCAAAGGTGGCATCGATATAACAACCATCCGGCCGAATCGCCAGCGCCTCGACAGCCTCGTCGAGCAATACGGTCTGATGAAATTCGGACATCGGGCTGGCGATTTCTGCGGCGGCGGAGGCACTAGGGGCGCGAGGTGTCGGGCGGCTCACCTCGACGCGGGTTGTCACAGTGCGAAGTCCTCGAAACCAGCCGGCGGTTCCGCCGACTGCAGCACTTCAACCGCAGCCTCATTCTGGGCCTGCCAACCGGCATCGCTCCATAACTCGAAGTGCGAACCCAGACCGACCATCCACACCTTGCGCTCCAGACCCGCAAAATCACGCAACTCCGGCGCAATCAGCAAACGGCCGGCCGAATCCATGGCTTCCTCACGGGCATTACCAATCAGCACACGCTTCAGCGCCGCCGAACGCACATCAAAACTTGGCGCCTTCAGAATACGGTCGCGGATCGGCGTCCAGGCCGGCTCCGGATAGAGCAGCAGACACTTGTGGGGATGCGCCGTCAGAATCAGACCACCGCCGTCTGCTGTCGCCGATTCACGATTCGCCAATGCAGCCGCCAATGGCTCCCGGTGGCGCGCCGGAATGGCAAGCCGACCTTTGGCATCAAGCGTCAGAGCGATAGCACCTTGAAAGGACATGGACCGTTTTTGCGTCTAATTAACAGCGGAAAACTTCGAAACAGGATCGGCGTGAAACCATCGGCTTCCCACTTCTCCCCACTTTTTTCCACTTTAGAGAACAAAAATAACCAGGTCAAGCCCTTTTTTCACATTTTTCTCAATGACAACAAGGAGTTAGCGCACTTTCCCCAGAAAAAGTTGGCACAAAATATCCATATAAATCAATGGGTCAAAATCGGCACTTAAAGTGCCAAATTAAGAAAACCCACAAAGTTATCCACAAAAAATTTTCCGCGCGCCAAAAAAATCGCCCGTCGGCAAACAACCGCGGGCGATTTCTGTGCGAACCATCACATGGTGCTCAAAAAGAGGGGGAAGTCGCCCGATAAGCCGGGTTCTGTGCACAACCGGGCGAACCCGGCCGCGTGGCAGCCATTCCTCTAGGCGCATCGTTGCCGAAGCGCTCAAGCAACCTACCCGGAAGCGACGCGCGAGCCACGCCATGCTTCCCTATTTGGTCTTGCTCCGGATGGGGTTTACCGTGCCGCCCGGCGTTGACCCCGGACGCGGTGAGCTCTTACCTCACCCTTTCACCCTTACCTGACGTCTGACGTCATCGGCGGTTTGCTTTCTGTTGCCAGTGATAATGCGATGGGACGAACCTGAATCAGACACGCATCATCACTGCCCACTGTCTCCAGTAGGACTTTCCGTCACCTCACGGTGCCCGGCCGTTAGCCGGCATCCTGCTCTGCGGAGCCCGGACTTTCCTCCCCGTACCTGACGGTACGCAGCGACTGCCTGGGCGACTTCCCGTGGCTATTATACGGTGCCGCCAAAAGACCAGGGCAGTACGCTTCCGGCTTCCAGCGGCACGAGCATATCCCCATTGATATACGGATAACCGGCCGGTACCGTCAACGGCGCGCGACGCAACACCACCTTGCGCTCATTGACGGGCAAGCCGTAGAAGGCCGGGCCATGCAGGCTGGCAAAGCCTTCGAGCTTATCCAGCGCACCCGCGGCATCAAAAGCGGTGGCATACATTTCCATGGCTTCGCCAGCCGTGTAGCAACCGGCACAGCCACAAGCCGCCTCTTTGGTCAGCTTGGCATGCGGTGCTGAATCGGTCCCCAGGAAGAACTGCGTCGAACCCGATGTCGCTGCATCAACCAATGCCTCGCGATGCGTCTCACGCTTGAGCACCGGCAAGCAGTAGTAATGCGGGCGCACGCCACCCTGGAAGATGGCGTTGCGGTTATAAAGCAAATGGTGTGCCGTAATCGTCGCACCCACATTAGCACCCGCACTACGCACAAAGGCAGCCGCATCGGCCGTCGTGATATGTTCAAACACCACGCGCAGATCCGGGAACTTGTCGAGCAATGGCTTCAACACCCGTTCGATAAATACGGCTTCCCGATCAAACAGATCAATCGCAGTATCGGTCACTTCACCATGCACCAGTAGCGGGATGCCCTGCGCCGCCATTTCGGCCAGGGCCGGATAGGTCTTTTCGATCGCGGTAACACCCGCATCCGAGTTGGTGGTGGCCCCTGCCGGGTAGAGCTTTACGGCCTTCACAAAACCGGACGCCTTGGCCTTGGCGATCTCTTCCGGTGTTGTTGTGTCCGTGAGGTACAAGGTCATGAGCGGATCAAAGGCAGAACCCGCTGGTCGCGCCGCGAGAATCCGCTCGCGATACGCCTGCGCAGCCTCAACGGTCGTCGCCGGTGGCCGCAGATTCGGCATGATGATCGCCCGCGCAAACTGATGCGCCACATGCGGCACCGTCACCGCCAGCGCGGCATCATCGCGCAGATGGATATGCCAATCATCCGGTTGGCGAATAATGAGTTCGTTCATCACTGAGGTCACGGCGATATCCTTGAGTCAATCATTGATCCCCGCATTTTACGCGTGCTACAGGGCTACCGGATCATCCGTCTTTGAGCGCCAGCGCCCGCTGATAGAGCAGATCCTTAGGCGCCCCTGTGAGTTGCTGGGCAATCTGCGCCACCTGCTTGGTCGGCAAGCCTGCCGCCACGAGCGTGT
>JBLIZO010000041.1:0-2770 GCA_048859965.1 Fluviibacter sp. | reverse complement strand
TAGCGCCTGGCGCGACAAGTCCTTTGCCAGGGCAGCCTGTGATGCGGTAGCGCGGGGCAGCTACGATCTGGTGCAGTCGCACGAGCGCCTGAGTTGCTGCGATATCTTTCGCGCCGGTGATGGCGTGCATGCCGCCTGGCTGGAGGCTCGCCAGCGCTTCTTGGGCGAATCATCGGGCTGGCTCAAGCTGAACCCCTTTCATGCCAATTCACTGGCTGCTGAATGCCGTATGTTCGCCAGCCCGCGCTTGAAAAAGGTGATCTGCATTTCCGATATGGTCCGGCAGGATGTCAGCCGCTTTTATGGCGTGCCCGACGAAAAGCTGGTAACCATCTATAACGGTATCGATCTGGACGCATTTTGTAGCCAAAGTGCAGAAACGCGCAGCCAAATGCGCCAAAAGCTTCATATTCCGGAAGGCGCACCGGTTTATGTCTTCGTCGGCTCCGGCTTCAAGCGTAAAGGCCTGGAAACCGCGATCCGCGCGCTGCCGGATGCGGCGCATCTGATTGTCGTCGGCAAAGACAAGGAAACGGCGCGTTTCCAGCAGATGGCGGCACAAAGCGGTGCGAATGGTGACAATTCGGTGCGCGTTCACTTTGTTGGCCCGCAACAGGACGTGCGTCCGTACTATGCCGCGGCCGATGCCTTGGTGTTCCCGACTATCTACGAACCTTTTGGCTCCGTCGTGCTCGAAGCGCTGGCTTGTGGCCTGCCGGTCATCACCACCGATCGCTGTGGCGCGGGCGAGCTCATCACGCAGGGCGTCGAAGGTTTTGTGCTGCCGGCGGGCGATAGTGCGGCATTTGCCACCTGTATGCGGCAAAATACAGCCTTGGATTGGGCGAACCGCCGTGCTGCCGCGCGCCAACTCGCCGAACATTACCCCATCAGCCGCACGGTTGACGCCATGCTGGCGCTTTATCAGGAACTCCGCCGCTAGTCTCTTTGTTGAGGATGGCGGTTCAACGATGATCGACAAAAATAACCTGAAACTCTACAAGCGCTTGCTCATCTACGCGCGCCCTTACTACAAAGCCATTGGCCTGGGCTCCGTGCTGGCCGCATTGTCTGCCGCGACCGAGCCGCTGTTACCGGCATTGATGAAACCCATGCTCGACCAGGGGTTCCGGTTTGGCGAACGGAGTCCGCTCATCTGGTTGCCCTTTGCCGTGGTGGGCATTTTCTTTCTGCGCGGTGCACTGGGTTTCGCGTCCACCTACATCATGGCCTGGGTGCAGAACAAGATCGTCTACCAGATCCGGTTGGACATGTTTGCGCACCTCCTCCGTTTGCCCAACACCTACTTTCAGAAATACCCGTCGGCCAAAACCATCAACCGCATCACCAATGATGTGAATGGCGTCACCTCGGCCAGCACCACCGTGCTGCTGACGATCATCAAGGACGGCGTCACCGTCATCGGTCTGTTTGCCTGGTTGCTGTATCTGAACTGGCAGCTCATGCTGATTGCCGTAACAGTCGTGCCGGTGCTGATGATTTCCGTACGCAAGTTGAGCAAACGCCTGCGTCGGTTGATGCACGCCGAGCACGACAACATGGTCATGATGACCACGGCGATTCAGGAGGCTATTTCCAACCAGAAGGTCATCAAGGTCTACGGTGGCGAAGCACAGGAAGTCTCCCGCTTTGACCGCGTGGCCAATTATCTGCGCGGCATTCTCATGCGTGGCACCGTCAGTGCCGCCCTCGGCACACCGATCACCCAGCTGACATCGGCCTTTGCCGTCGCCATCATTATTGCCGTGGCCATGTATCAGTCGGCGGAAGGCATGACCACGATCGGTGGTTTTGCCTCCTTCATCACGGCCACGCTGATGATGAACGCGCCCATGAAGCGTCTGGCCGACCTCAATGCACCGATTCAGCGCGGCCTGGCGGCAGCGGAACATATCTTCGCGCTGCTCGATGAAGCGCCCGAGCGCGACACCGGCTCGGTCACGCTGGACAAAGTACGTGGCGACATCGTCTTTGACCGGGTCAGCTACCGGTACCCCGAAGCCGAACGCGATGCACTGTCCGCGATTGATCTCGTGGTGCGACCCGGTGAGCGCATTGCGCTGGTTGGCCCTTCGGGCAGCGGCAAGAGCACCTTTGCCAACCTGTTGCCCAACTTTCTGCATGTCACGGGCGGTGAGATCCGCATTGATGGTCATCCCATCGACAGCATTCACCTGACCAGCCTGCGTCAGCAGATGGCGCTGGTGACGCAGGAGGTGCTGCTGTTCAACGACACCATCGCCAATAACATTGCCTTCGGCGCGACGCGTCAGCTCAGCCTTGAGGAAATACGTGCCGCCGCCAAAGCGGCCCATGCGCTGGAGTTCATCGACACACTGCCGGACGGCTTCGATACGCTGGTGGGTGAGGGCGGTATGCGACTCTCCGGCGGGCAGCGCCAACGGATCGCCATTGCGCGCGCCGTGCTCAAGAACGCGCCGATCCTCATCCTCGACGAAGCCACCTCAGCGCTCGATAACGAATCGGAGCGTTATGTGCAGGCAGCGCTCGATGAACTCATGGTCGGTCGCACCAGCTTCGTCATCGCGCACCGCCTGAGCACCATTGAAAACGCTGATCGCATTGTGGTGCTCAAAGAAGGTCGTATCGCCGAAATCGGGACACACGCCGAACTGCTGGCGCTCAATGGTATTTACGCCTATCTGCATCAGGTGCAGGGAGACGCCAAACCGGCGGCGGCTGCAACGGGTGATGCCTGATGTGCGGTTTCGTCGGTTGGCTTGACACA
>JBLIZO010000040.1:0-27703 GCA_048859965.1 Fluviibacter sp. | reverse complement strand
GAAAAACAAAAGGGGAGGCGATGCTCCGCCCCATCAAAGATCAACAACATACCGGAGGCAACCTTTTACTACTCTAATAAGTTAAAATGTTAGCTGAATTTTAAAGGATAACTTATGCTTCATCTTGACATTCCCACCCGTAACGAACTTTCGCAGTTGGCCGCCAAGCGTGCCGACGCATGTGTTTCGATTTACCTGAAAACCACACCTGTCACAATCAATGTGGAAGAATCGCGTATTGAGCTGAAAAACCTCATCAAAGAAGCACAAACGCAGTTGGAAGCCGCCTCTTTCGACAAAAGACGCCTGGCTGCACTGCAAGAGGAGCTTGATGACCTGCTCGACGACGATGAGTTCTGGCGTTTCCAGGCAAACAGTCTGGCGATCTTTGCCACCCCGGACAGCATTCGCAATTATCGTCTTGCCAATGACCTGACCTCGATCGTGCAAGTCTCTGACCGTTTTCACCTCAAGCCGCTGTTCCGCGCAACCACGTTCCCGCATTCGGCATTTATCCTGGCACTGTCTGAAAATGATGTGCGCCTCGTGGAAATGAACGCCGACTTACCGGCCGAAGAAATCAAAGTACCGGGTATACCGAAAGATGCGGCTTCAGCAGTCGGCAAATCCACACTCAACAATCGTTCGCCCAGTGGCCGGATTCACGGCGCTGAAGGTCAAAACGTTCGTTTCGAGCAATATGTACGCAAGGTGGACGCCGCGTTGCGCCCGATCCTCGCAGGCCGCGATACCCCGTTGGTTCTAGCCGCAACCGGACGCCTCGCAGATCTGTTCAAACAGATGAGTTCTTACACCAACGTCTTGAATGACACGGTCCGGGAAAGCGCTGACCGCCTCACGCCAGCAGAACTGGCAGCACGCGCGCGACCGGTTCTCGACGCTGCTTACACCCAGCAGGTCGCCGATGTTAAGGCGCAGTTTGAAAAGCGTGCTGGCGAGCGCCGCACAACCATGGATATTTCTGATGCAGCCCGTGCGGCGACATTTGGCGCCATTCAAACGCTGTTGGTCGATATTGACGCCGTTGTTCCCGGCTTTATCGATGATGAAACGGGCGCTGTGACGCTCGTGGATAAAGATGATGCCAAGGCCTATGGTGTGATCGATCAGATTACGGCCCGCGCGTTCGCCAGCGGTGCAACCATTCTGGGCGTGAGACGTAACGAGATTCCGGGTGGTGGTGACCTCGCGGCAATTCTGCGCTATCCACAGTAATCCCTAATCCAGGAGTGGAAAAAACAAAGGGGCGTTCAACGCCCCTTTGTTTCATTTGTAGGTAGAAACCTAATTACTGCAGGTTTTCCAGACGCAGGCGCGTGACAGCGCCCTTCACCACCGGCAGTTTGCCGATCACGTCCATCGCATTCAGTACTTCCTGCTCGCGGCATACGTGGGTCAGTATGATCAGATCGGTCTGGTCTTCGCCTTCTTCCGGCTCACGTTGCAGCAGCGCGTCGATCGAGATGTTGCGGTCGGCCAGAATGCGGGTAATTTCGGCCAGCACACCCGGTTGATCGGCCACCTTAAGGCGCAGGTAGTTGCCGCATTCGATGTCGCCAATTGGCAGAATCGGCAGATTGGCCAGCGCGTCCGGCTGGAAGGCCAGGTGCGGCACGCGGTTTTCTGGATCGGCAGTCGACAGACGCGTCACATCCACCACATCGGCAATGACCGCCGACGCAGTCGGCTCGGCGCCCGCGCCCTTACCGTAGTACAGGGTCGAACCCACGGCATCGGCCTGCACCAGCACGGCGTTCATGGCACCTTCCACATTGGCGATCAGGCGCTTGGCCGGTACCAGCGTTGGGTGAACGCGCAGCTCAATGCCGTTGTCACGACGACGCGTGATGCCCAGCAGCTTGATACGGTAACCGAGTTGCTCGGCGTATTTGATATCGGTGGCGTCCAGCTTGGAGATACCTTCGATGTGGGCCTTGTCGAACTGGACGGGGATACCAAAGGCCAGTGCCGACAGCAGCGTGATCTTGTGCGCAGCGTCCACACCTTCGACGTCGAAAGTCGGATCCGCTTCAGCATAGCCCAAACGCTGCGCTTCTTTGAGCACATCGGCAAAGGCCAGGCCCTTGTCGCGCATTTCCGACAGGATGAAGTTGGTGGTGCCGTTGATGATGCCGGCCACCCACTGAATGCGGTTGGCCGAGAGGCCTTCGCGCACGGCCTTGATGATGGGGATGCCACCGGCCACGGCGGCTTCGAACGCCACCATGACGCCCTTTTCCTGGGCCTTGGCAAAAATCTCGGTGCCGTGCACGGCGAGCAGCGCCTTGTTGGCAGTGATGACGTGCTTGCCATTCTCGATGGCTTTGAGCACCAGCTCTTTAGCAACGCCGTAGCCGCCAATCAGCTCAATAACGATATCGACATTCGGATCGGTCACAACGGCAAAGGCGTCATCAGTGACTTTAACTTTGCCACCGGTCAGCTCTTTGGCGCGGGCAACGTCTTTGTCAGCCACGACGGTAATCTCGATCGGACGACCGGCACGGCGGGTAATTTCTTCGGCGTTACGGGTCAGCACGTTGTACGTGCCGCCGCCGACGGTACCGATTCCCAAAAGACCTACACGCATCGCGTCGAGTTTCATGGCGTTTCCTTGTATTTCAGTGACAACAAAAATGGGTTGATTAACTTAGGCGCGCGCGGCGCGGTGACGATAGTTTTCAAGAAAGCGGGCCAGGCGACCCAACGCTTCGGTCAGGTCGTTCTCATGCGGCAGGAAGACGACCCGGAAGTGATCCGGCTGCGGCCAATTGAACCCCGTGCCCTGCACGAGCAGGACTTTCTCTTCTTTGAGCAGTTCGAGCATGAACTGCTCGTCGTCCTTGATGGGATACATCGTCGGATCCAGCTTCGGAAAGAGGTACAGCGCGCCTTTGGGCTTGACGCAGGTCACGCCCGGAATCTCAGTCAGCATCTTCCAGGCCAGATCACGCTGACGCGTCAGACGACCATTCGGCGCTACCAGATCGTTGATGCTCTGATAGCCCCCCAATGCGGTTTGAATCGCCATCTGACCCGGCACATTGGCGCACAAACGCATTGAGGCCAGCATATTCAGGCCTTCGATGTAATCTTTGGCATGACGCTTGTCACCCGACACGATCATCCAGCCGGAGCGGTAACCGCACGAGCGATAGTTCTTCGACAAACCGTTCATGGTGATGCACAACACGTCATCGGCCAGACTGGCGATCGAGGTATGTTGATTCCCGTCGAACAACACCTTGTCGTAGATCTCGTCGGCAAAGACGATGAGGCCATGCTCACGAGCGATCTGCAAAATGCCTTCGAGGATTTCCTTCGGATACAACGCACCCGTCGGGTTATTCGGGTTGATGACGACGATGGCTTTGGTGTTGCTGGTGACTTTGCTGCGAATGTCGTCCAGATCCGGATACCACTCGGCGGTTTCGTCACAGAGGTAGTGCACCGGAACGCCACCAGAAAGACTGACCGCGGCGGTCCACAGCGGATAGTCCGGCATGGGAATCAGAACCTGGTCGCCGTTATTGAGCAGCCCTTGCATGGCCATGACGATCAGCTCGGAAACGCCGTTGCCCAGATAAATATCCTCGACGGTGACGCCGCGGATACCCTTTTCCTGGCAGTAATGCATGATCGCCTTGCGCGGCGCGAACAGCCCCAGCGAATCCGTGTAGCCCGACGCATCACGCATATTGCGAATGACATCAACGACGATTTCCTCGGGTGCTTCAAAACCAAATGGCAGCGGGTTACCGATGTTCAACTTGATGACACGGTGGCCCTCTTCCTCCATCTTCTTCGCGGCCGCCAGCACCGGTCCACGAATGTCGTAGCACACGTTGGCAAGCTTGGAAGATTTGACGATCGGCTTCATGATGAACACAAGGTAAAAACGGGGCTGAGGCCGACATTTCCCGCAATCGTAAAATCAGGGAGATTTCGGCTGAAAACCGGTTATCCTACTCCTTTTTCGGCTTCCTTGGGCGCCCAAACGCCCAGTCACGCGTACGTACCCAACCCTGACGAACTGCTGCACCATGAAACTGCACCTTGCTCAAAACGCCGGACTTCTGGCTTTCTCCAGCCATGGGCCGGGCTACGTCGCCGTCAATGGCACGCGCTACGAAAGCTCGGTGGCGATTTGCGGTCACCAGACCCTCAACGATTGGGCGCCCAATGGGTTTGATGGCCTGGATGCCACCCAATTCGAGCGCCTGGCCGACATGGGGGCTGAAATCGTCCTGTTCGGCAGCGGTGATCGGCAGCGCTTCCCGCGCCCCGAGTTACTCAAGCCGTTGATTCAGAAGGGTATCGGCCTGGAAGTCATGGATACCAAAGCGGCCTGCCGTACCTACAACATTCTCGTCGCCGAGGGTCGTCACGTCGCCTGCGGCGTCATTATCGACCCGGTCACCCCACCGTCTGCCGAATCTACCGCATGAATACTGCTTTCTCCACCCTGTTCACCACGTTCTATACCCGTCGTTTTCTGTGGGTGTTGGCGATTCTGTTTACGCTGGCCTGGTTCGGCGTACTCGACTATCGGCATCTGGTCGCCTCCGACGAAGGCCGTTACGGCGAGATCGCCCGCGAGATGTACGCCACTGGCGACTGGATCACGCCGCGCTATAACGACTACAAGTATTTTGAAAAGCCGCCGCTACAAGCCTGGATGACGGCCATCGCCTATACGCTGTTCGGCGTGGGCGAATGGCAATCCCGCCTGTGGACCGGTTTTACCGGGTATTTTGCCATTCTGGCGACCGGCTTCACGACCTGGAAGCTGGTCGGCGGCGAACGCGGTGTGGTCGCCGGCTGGGTCTCGGCCATCTTGCTGGCCAGCAGCCCGATGTGGAACGTGGGGGGTCACTTCAACACGCTGGACATGGGGCTGTCGAGCATTCTGAGCTGCGCCCTGTTCAGCCTGTTGCTGGCGCAACGCGGTGGTTTAAGCCTGACAGCGCGCCGCAACTGGATGTGGCTGTGCTGGGCGTTCATGGCGCTGGCCGTGCTGTCCAAAGGGCTGATCGGTGTCGTGATTCCGGGCATGGTGCTGGTGGTCTATACCCTCACCACCCGTGACTGGGGCCTCTGGAAACGTCTCCACCTGTTCAGTGGGCTGATCGTCTTTTTCTTGATCGTGACACCCTGGTTCGTGCTCGTTTCACTCAAGAACCCCGAGTTTCCGCATTTCTTCTTTATTCATGAACACTGGGACCGTTTCACCAAAGACGGCCACAACCGCAAGGGTCACCCGCTCTACTTCGTACCGCTCATTCTGGTCGGCTTTATCCCGTGGCTCGCGCAATTGGGCCAGGGGCTCGTGCGTGCCTGGCGTGACCGTCGTGGCGACACGCGCAACGGCGACATCTCGGCGGTTGCCGGTTTCCGCCCACTCTGGCTGTGCGCTGTCTGGGCAGTCATAATTTTCCTGTTCTTCAGCAAATCGCAATCCAAGCTACCGGGTTACATCATGCCGATCTTTCCGGCGCTGGCCTTGCTCGCCGGCCTGGCGCTGACCAGCAGCTTCGAGCGCATGAGCGTCAACAACGACAATCGCCGTTGGAAACGCCAGATGACCTATCTCACCGCGTTGCTGCTCATTGGCTTTATCGGCGTGCCCTACGCCTACCAGATGGGCAATGCCCGCTACGAACAACTGGAATACCAGCAATACGCCGTCTGGATCGCCGCTGGCCTGGTGCTGGCCCTCGCCATTCTGGTCAGCGGCTGGATGGCGCTGCGCGGCTTCGGCCATGGCGATGCCGCCCTTCGCCTGCGCAAACTGATGGATAGCTTTCTGCGCGCTGCCATCGCCTTCTTTGTGCTGATTCAGGCGGTTGGCCTGGGGCATGACACGCATGGCCGCTCTATCTCGGGCGCCGATCTGGCCGTGGCGGTTCGTCCTTACATTAAGGACGAAACCCCGGTCTACTCGATCCGCATGCTCGACCACACCTTCCCGTTCTCTATCCAGCACCCCACTATCATGGTCGATATGCAGGATGAGCTGGAGTTCGGTATTCAGCAGGAACCGGACACCTGGGCGCCCAAGGTCAGCGACTTTGCCGTGCGTTGGCAGAAGGACAACGCACCCGTCGTCGTCGTGCCGCTCAAGTATCTGGATGACATCGCCGCGCTGAACCTGCCCATGGTCGAAATCGGTCGAGACACCCGGCGCGCCGTGTTTGTGAAACCTTCACACCAACCAGCCCCACCCGCCAAACCTTACGCCCCACCGGTGAACTAAATGACCCTCGGCACTTTCGGTTTCCTCTTCACCGGCATTTTGCTCAATGCCGCCGCGCAACTGCTGCTCAAAGCCGGCGTACGCAATCTGGGCGAACTCTCGCTCTCACTGGAGACCCTGTTCAGCACCGCCGTTTCGGTCGGCACCCAACTCCCCATCATCGGCGGCCTGTTCTGCTATGGCATCAGTGTCTTTGTCTGGATCATCGGCCTGTCGCGCGTGGACGTCACCATCGCCTACCCGATGTTGTCGCTGGGCTATGTCATCAATGCCGTACTCGCCTGGTATCTGTTCGGCGAAATGCTGAGTATGCAGCGCATTATCGGCATTACGGTCATTCTGATTGGCGTCTGGATATTGGCCAGAAGTTAAGACGCCTCCGGCTGGTAAAATAGCGGCCATGCACAAAACCAGCTTGATCGAGCCTTTCGATCCCCCGATTCCGTTTACCCGCCCCACCCTCGACGAAGACACCATCGCCCGCGTCGGCGATGTGCTGCGTTCCGGCTGGATCACGTCGGGACCGAAGGTACAGGCATTCGAATCGGAACTTTCCAGTTTCTTTGGCGGACGTCCGGTACGCACCTTTGCCAACGGCACGTCGACCATGGAAGTGGCGCTGCGCATTGCCGGCATCGGCCCCGGCGACGAAGTCATTACCACCCCGATTTCCTGGGTCGCCACCAGTAACGTCATTCTGACCGTCGGCGCGACACCGGTGTTTGTCGATATCAACCCGGTGACGCGCAATATCGATCTGGATCAGATCGAAGCCGCCATTGGCCCGAATACCCGCGCCATCATGCCCGTCTATCTGGCCGGCCTGCCGGTAGACATGGTACGTCTGTATGACATCGCGAGCCGCCATAAACTGCGCGTCATTGAAGACGCCGCACAAGCGCTGGGTTCGTCCTGGAACGGCAGCCGCATCGGCGCCATCGGCGATCTGATCAGCTTCAGCTTTCAGGCCAACAAAAACCTCACCACCATCGAAGGCGGCTGCCTCGTTTGCAACAACGATGCAGAAGCCCGCCTCGCCGAAAAATACCGTCTGCAGGGTGTGACCCGCACCGGTCTCGATGGCATGGACGTCGATGTACTCGGTGGCAAGTTCAACCTCACCGACGTCAACGCGGCCATTGGTTTGCAACAACTGGCCCATCTGGGTGATTTCCAGGATCAACGCGCACGTCTGGCCAAACGCTATTTTGACGGCTTTGCTAAAACCAATGTCGTGGCACAAGGCCTGGAACTCCCGGTCGCCGACTTTGAGCAGAGCAACTGGCATATGTTCCAGATTGTGCTGCCGCTGGGCCGCCTCGATACCGACCGCGCCGGCATCATGGCCGACCTCAAGGCGCTGGGCATTGGCACCGGCCTGCACTACCCGCCAATCCACCTGTTTACGCTCTATCGCGAACGCGGTTTTAGCGAGGGCCTATTCCCGGTGGCCGAACGCATTGGCCGCAGCATCATCACGCTGCCGCTGTTCCCGACCCTCACCGAAAACGATGTTGACCGTATCGTCGCCGCCGTAGCGCACGTTCTGGAGACCCATCTGAAATGACCGAACCGATTCTGGACCCGCAAACACAAACGGGCCTGCCGCTCAACGCGCCGGAAAACCCCGCCGTCGAGCCACCCGAACTCAGCGTCATCATTCCGGTCTATAACGAAGAAGCCGGGCTGCAGGCGCTGTTCGACCGCCTCTATCCGGCACTCGACGCGCTGCACGCCAAATACGAAATCATCTTCATCAACGACGGCAGCCGCGACCGTTCGCCGCTGATCCTGTCGGACCAGTACCGCAAGCGCCCGGACGTGACCCGCGTGGTGCTCTTCAACGGCAACTACGGGCAACACATGGCCATCATGGCTGGCTTCTCGCAGGCGCGCGGTCAATCGATCATCACACTCGATGCCGATCTGCAGAACCCGCCGGAAGAAATCGGCCACCTGCTGGCCAAACTGCGCGAAGGTTACGACTACGTCGGCACGATTCGTCAGAACCGTCAGGACACCTGGTTCCGCCGCCAAGCATCCCGTGCCATGAACAATCTGCGCGAGAAGATCACGCACATCACCATGACCGACCAGGGCTGCATGCTGCGCGGCTACAGCCGCCATGTCGTGCAGATGCTGAACCAGTGCGAGGAAGGCCGCACCTTCATCCCGGCGCTGGCCTACACCTTCGCCAGCCGTCCGATCGAAATCGAGGTCAAGCATGAAGAACGCGCTGCCGGCGAATCCAAGTATTCGCTGTACAGCCTCATCCGGCTGAATTTTGACCTGGTCACCGGTTTCTCGACCATGCCGCTGCAGGCCTTCTCGCTGCTTGGGGTGCTGCTGGCGCTCGGCTCGACGGCGCTGTTCTTCCTGCTGCTCGTCCGCCGCTTCGTTTTTGGCGCCGAAGTCGAAGGCGTGTTTACGCTGTTCGCGCTGGTCTTTGCGCTGATTGGCGTCCTGCTCTTCGGCGTCGGCCTGCTCGGCGAATACATCGGGCGCATCTACGAACAGGTACGCGGCCGGCCTCGCTTTGTGATCCAGGCCATTCTGGAACAGGACCACTAAGTTAATGAAGGCGGTTGTTTTTGCCTATCACGAGGTCGGCGCCCGCTGCCTGCAGGCGCTGCTGGATGGCGGCGTCGATGTAGCGCTCGTCATTACGCACACCGACGACCCGAACGAACGCATCTGGTTCACCAGCGTCGCCGAGGTCGCCCGCCAGGCTGGCATTCCGGTCATCACGCCGGATTCGTCCAGCGAACCGGACGTACTGGCACGTATCACCGCCATCGCCCCGGATTACATCTTCTCGTTCTATTACCGGCAGATGATTCCGATGTCGGTGCTGAATCTGGCCAGGATCGCGCCACTGAATATGCATGGCTCGCTACTGCCCAAGTATCGCGGCCGTGTACCCATCAACTGGGCTGTATTGCACGGCGAAACTGAAACCGGCGCCACACTGCATATCATGGCTGAAAAGCCGGATGCAGGTGACATCGTCGCCCAGCAAGCCGTACCCATTGGTCCGGACGAAACGGCTGGGGAAGTGTTTGCCAAGGTTACCGCCGCCGCCGCAGAAACCCTCACGGGTGTGCTACCCCGCTTGCTTAACGGCGATGTGCCGCGCCAGCCGAACAATCTGGCCGAAGGCAGCTACTTCGGTGGCCGGAAGCCCGAGGACGGCCGTATCCACTGGCAACAGACCGCCGCCCAGGTGTATAACCTGATCCGTGCCGTTGCGCCGCCCTACCCTGGCGCCTTCACGGACATCGCAACGCCGCAAGGCACCTGCCGCCTCACCATCAACCGTGCCCGCCGTCTGGACACGCCGTTTGACCTCCCGCCGGGCATATACCGGCTCGGTTCCAAGGCGATCGGGGTCTGCGGTGATAAGATGGCGGTTCTGATCACCGAATTTCTGGTGGATGGCGCCCCTGGCACGCCGGACCGCTTGCCTGAAGCACCTATAACCCATTGATTTCAAACTACTCGATACGACCCGACCACACTATGAAAAAAGTCCTCATCCTCGGCGTCAACGGCTTCATTGGCCACCATCTTTCCAAGCGCATTCTGGAAACGACCGACTGGGAAGTCTATGGCATGGATATGCAGGCCGACCGCCTGGCTGATGTAATCGACCATCCGCGCATGCACTTCTTCGAGGGTGATATCACCATCAATAAAGAATGGGTCGAGTACCACGTTCGCAAGTGTGACGTGATTCTGCCGCTGGTGGCCATTGCTACACCGGCCACTTACGTACAGCAACCGCTGCGCGTCTTTGAACTGGACTTCGAAGCCAACCTGCCCATCGTGCGTTCGGCTGTTAAGTATGGCAAGCACTTGGTCTTCCCATCGACCTCGGAAGTCTATGGCATGTGTAGCGACAGCGAGTTCGACCCGGAAAACTCGCAACTGTCGTACGGCCCGATCAACAAGCCACGCTGGATCTACGCTTGCGCCAAGCAACTGATGGATCGCGTCATCGCCGGTTACGGCCAGCAAGAAGGCCTGCGTTACACCCTGTTCCGTCCGTTCAACTGGATCGGCCCGGGCCTGGATAGCATCCACACCCCGAAGGAAGGTTCTTCGCGCGTGGTCTCGCAGTTCCTCGGCCACATCGTTCGTGGCGAGCCCATCAGCCTGGTGGATGGCGGTACACAAAAACGTGCCTTCACCTACATTGACGATGGTATCGACGCCCTGGTGCGCATCATCGCCAACAAAGACGATATCGCCAACGGCAAAATCTACAACATCGGCAACCCGGTCAATAACTACTCGGTGCGCGAACTCGCCACCATGATGCTCGACACCGCGGCCAAGATCCCGGAATACGCTTCGACTGCCAAGGATGTCAAACTGG
The DNA here is from genome assembly GCA_048859965.1 of Fluviibacter sp. Taxonomy (GTDB): domain Bacteria; phylum Pseudomonadota; class Gammaproteobacteria; order Burkholderiales; family Rhodocyclaceae; genus Fluviibacter. The sequence goes on along the minus strand of JBLIZO010000040.1, from coordinate 17,048 downwards.
TGGAAACCACCTCGGGCGCCTACTACGGCAAGGGTTACCAGGACGTACAGAACCGTGTACCGAAGATCACCAACACCATGGAAGACCTGGGTTGGAAGCCGACCGTCAGCATGAACGACGCCATCAGCAAGATTTTTGAAGCCTATCGCGGCGATGTCGCGCTGGCTCGTCAACTGGTTGACTGACTTTCAATGTCATCCCGGCCTATGCCGGGCTGACCCTTTGACTGCGCGCTCCGCGTCACACTGCCGGTAGATTGCTCATGTCACGAATCACCCTCAAGGTTGATGTCGATACGCTGCGTGGTACCCGCGAAGGCGTACCGGCGTTGCAACATCTGCTTGATCGTCATCAGGCGCACGCCACCTTTCTGTTCAGCCTCGGCCCGGACAACACCGGCCGTGCCCTGCGTCGCGTTTTCCGCCCCGGCTTTCTGAAGAAAGTCTCGCGCACCTCTGTCGTTGAGCATTACGGCCTCAAGACGCTGTCGTACGGTGTGCTGCTGCCCGGCCCGGACATCGGCAAGAAAGCGGCCGCCGAAATGCGCGCCATTGCCAATGCCGGCCACGAATGCGGTATCCACACCTGGGACCATGTGGAATGGCACGACCAGGTGCGCACACGGGATGCCGCCTGGACGCTGCAACGCATGCAGCAAAGCTACGACCGCTTCGGTGACATTTTCGGTCACGCGCCCAAGACCCACGGTGCTGCCGGCTGGCAAATGAACGAAACGGCGATCCGCCAACTGGATGCCTGGGGCATGCAATACGCCTCCGATGGGCGTGGCGCAGCACCCTACTTCATCAGCATCGACGGGCAACCCTGCCAACACATGCAGCTACCCACCACGCTCCCCACGCTGGATGAAATTCTCGGCGTGGACGGCCTCACCGTCGATAACGTGCACGAGCATCTGCTCGGCCTCACCGACCCCAACCGTCATGGCCCGCGCGACCATGTGTTCACGCTGCACGCCGAACTGGAAGGCCAGAAGCTGGCGCCCATCTTCGACCGGCTACTCAGCGGTTGGCGCGCTCAGGGCCACGTGCTTGGCACGATGGGCGATTACCACGCCACGCTCACGCATCAGATGTTGCCGATCCACCCGTTTGCCTGGGGCGAAATTCCCGGCCGCTCGGGCGAACTGATCGTTGACCTACCCACATTCTGAATTGGAGGAGCGCCTTATGACCGTCGTTCTCAACCAACCGGCACCTGACTTTACCGCGCTATCGACAGCCGGTGAGTTCAGCCTGCACATGCAGGCTGGCAAGCACCTCGTGCTCTACTTTTATCCGAAGGACAACACACCAGGTTGCACGACCGAAGCCCAGCAGTTCAGCGCGCGGAACAAGGATTTCGGCAAAGCCAATGCCGTCATCGTCGGCGTCTCGCGCGACAGCCTGAAGTCACACGAGAACTTTATCGCCAAGCAAAGCATTCCCTACGCCCTGATTTCCGACCCGGACGAAGTGGTGTGCGAAACCTTCGGTGTCATGAAGCTGAAAAACATGTATGGCAAACAGGTACGCGGCATCGAGCGCAGCACCTTCGTCATTGATTCTAAAGGCAAGCTCGTTCAGGAATGGCGCGGCGTCAAAGTGCCGGGCCATGCCGCCGAAGTACTGGCTTTTGTGCAGTCTCTGGGCTAATCTAAGCCTGAGGCGCGATGCGAAAATGCATCGTCGTGGTTTTCCTGCGGTATCCCTTTTAGCGACCTAGCGAGATCTCGATGGCAACCCGTAAACCTGCACCCCGCGCATCTGCATCCCAAACGCCTGCTGCAACCAAACTGTTCGTTCTGGATACCAACGTGCTGATGCACGACCCGACCAGCCTGTTCCGTTTTGAAGAGCACGACGTTTACGTGCCGATGATGACGCTGGAAGAACTGGATAACAACAAAAAGGGCATGTCGGAAATCGCCCGCAACGCGCGGCAAGTCACCCGAACGCTCGACGATCTGGTCTCGCATTGCGGTGAGCACATCGACCAGGGTATTCCGCTGACCGAACCCTCCAAGGGCCTGGCTACGGGGCGCCTCTTCCTGCAGACCGAAGCCATCAACACCCCGTTACCGCCGTCGCTGCCGTCTTCCAAATATGACAACCAGATTCTGGGCGTCATTCTCTTCCTGCAACTCAAATATCCCGGTCGCTCGGTCATTCTGGTGTCGAAAGACATCAATATGCGGATCAAGGCGCGGGCGCTGGGCTTGCTCGCAGAAGACTACTTCAACGACAAGGTGCTGGAAGACACCGACCTGCTCTATGCCGGCTCGCGCGATCTGCCGGCCAACTTCTGGGACACCCATGGCACCGGGATGGAGTCCTGGAAAAAAGACACCAAGACCGGTTATCGCATCACCGGACCGCTGTGCCGCGACTTCCTGCTCAATGAATTCGTTTTCGATCAGAACGAACCGCCCTTTGAAGCCATCGTGCGCGAAGTCAACGGCAAGACCACCGTGCTGGAGACATTGGTCGATTACACGCACCCTAAAAACGCCGTATGGGGTATTACCGCCCGCAACCGTGAGCAGAACTTCGCATTGAATCTGCTCATGGACCCCGAAATCGATTTCGTTTCGCTGCTCGGCCAGGCCGGTACCGGTAAAACGCTGCTGACCTTGGCGGCCGCCCTGACCCAGGTGCTGGATCAGAAGCGCTATGCCGAAATCATCATGACGCGGGTCACCGTGCCGGTCGGTGAAGACATTGGCTTTTTGCCCGGCACCGAAGAAGAAAAAATGACGCCCTGGATGGGTGCGCTCGAAGACAACCTCGACGTGCTCAACAAAAATGAAGACGACAGCGGCCCCTACGGTGGCGAATGGGGGCGCGCCGCCACGCGCGACCTCATCCGTTCGCGCATCAAGGTCAAGAGCCTCAACTTCATGCGTGGTCGCACCTTTATCCAGAAATTCCTCATCATCGACGAAGCGCAGAACCTTACGCCCAAGCAGATGAAAACCCTCATCACGCGGGCGGGGCCTGGCACCAAAGTGGTCTGCCTCGGCAACATCGCTCAGATCGACACCCCCTATCTGACCGAAGGCAGCTCCGGTCTTACCTATGTGGTGGATCGCATGAAGGGCTGGCCGCACGCCGGGCATATCACCCTGCAGCGCGGTGAACGTTCGCGCCTCGCCGACTTTGCCTCCGAGGTGTTGTAACCGCATGAAACGACGTACCTTCCTGCTCGGTGGTCTGCTGGCCGCCGATGCAGCCTTGGCCGCACCGAAAAAGAAATCCACCGGCTCCGGCCTCAAGAAATCGGGCCGTAGCAGTGGCCTGCGCGCACCGGGCGGCCCGGCGCCGATCAAGGTGCCGGCCAAACTGGCGCCCGAACTGGCGATGAGTGGCGGCGTCTGGCGCCCCTTCGAGCTTACCGTCGATGTGTCCGCCACCAGCCACGATGGCGACGCCACCTTGTGGATTCCCATTCCCATGGATACCCCCTGGCAACAGATGACCTCGATTACCTGGTCGGGGGGGAGCAACGGCGGCATCCGTTTCGACCCGGCCAGTCAACTGCATGTATTTGTCGTGGAAGGCGGTTCATCGACGCCGAGCGTCACCCTGACCATGCGTGTGGAAACGCGTGCGCGTCAGTTCGACATCACCAAACGCGGTACCTTCTTTCATGAATCGGAAGAAGAACTGGATCGCAATGTCCGCGAAACCGGCTATCAGGGTACCAGCGACGCCCTGCGCCGCCTGGCGGACGAGATCACCGGTCGCATCATCGAGCCGCTCCCGCGCGCCCGTGCCATTTACGACTGGGTGCTCGATAAAGCACTCAGCGGCAACTGTCAGGCCTTTGAAGTGGCCCTGCCCCCGCGCACCCTCTGCCCCAGCCCCAAAGGCGAAGACGTCGCCATTGCCTTCGTCAACCTCTGCCGTGCGCTCAACATACCGGCGCGCGCCGTCTGGGGACAGATTATTGGCGAATCCCGCCTGCACCCCAAACTGGGCGCCACGGGCAACGTCACCAAAGACCAGCGCGTTCGCGCCGAATTTCATACCCCCGGCTATGGCTGGACCCCTGTAGACCCCGCCGATGTCGTGCGCCTACAACAACAGGAAGGGCTCGCCGCCACCGATGGGCGTCTGCAAAGCCTGCGTAAAAAGCTGTTTGGTTTCTGGGAGATGAACTGGGTCGGTTACCAGTACGGCCCAGGCTTCAGCTTGCCCGGTGGCCCCGAAACGGGTCTACCGGGGCTCGCCTCGCCGCTGGCCACCATCGGCACCCCACGCGCCGGACGTATCTCCGAAACCACCGTGCGCTATCGGATTGATGCACGATCAATCAGTTAGCGAAATGCACCGACCAAACAAAAGCGCCCCACAGGGCGCTTTTTGCTTAACAGGGCAACGACCAGAAATCAGTTAGCGGGGGCGGCAGCAGCGCCAGACTTCTGACCGGCTTGGTAACCCTGGTTGTACTCGCGTTGCTTGCTCTTCTCGTCCTGGTCGTAGGCGTAGCCACCGAGTGCACCAACGGCTGCGCCACCGACGGCGCCCCAGATGGCGTACGGCCCACCCGTAGCGATTGCCGTAATACCAGCACCGGCGGCTGCGCCAATGGCGCCGCCCGACAGCGTACGTTGCTGGGTGTCGCTCATGCCGGAGCAGCCCGTCAGAAATACCGCAGCAAGCGGCACAATCATCAATGTCTTTTTCATGCTGTAACTCCTTAATTACTTACCGCAGGGGAAACGACCCGCCAGGAAACGCAGAATGGTGTCTGCGGCCGGCTGCTGGGCATACTTGGGATTCGCATCGGCCCAGGCAACATACTCTTGAATCACTTGCTGACGCGGGGGCGCCGGTTGTTTGACGCAAATGAAGTTTTTAGCGTACTTCGGGTGACGCGTCACCAGGTAAGTGTCATATACGGCCTGACCGTAGATTTCACAAGTGACAAATGTTGCATCCTTACCCTTGCAATAGCTGACCAGTTCCGCCGTGCTGATGGCGGTGTCGGCGGCCTGTGCATTGGTCGTCAGGCCAAAGCCCAGACCCAGCGCGGCAATCGTGGTACCAATGATCATTTTTTTCATGTTGACTCCTTTAGAGATTAAATATTGATTAGCGACGACCACCGAAGTGTCCGCCGCCGCCAAAACTATGCCCACCACCGCCGAAGCCATGACCGCCGCCACCAAAGCTGTGACCACTGTCAAAACGGGCGCCGTGCGTATCGCCAAAGCCACCGGCATCACGACCGAAATCGCTCCGACCCCGCTCGGCGCCGCCACGGTCAGCATCGCCTCGGCCTGCATCGTTGCGATCAAAGCCGCCCCGGTCAGCGCCACCGCGATTACCACCCTCAAGGCCACCATGATCCAGGTTCTGACGAAGCTGATCACGCTGCGCATCACGCATCGCGTTCGAAGCCCCCCCCATGTTGGCAGCGCGGCGTTGCTGATCGGGTTTCCAATTACTGGACCCCGAATGTTCGCCATTTTGCCAGTGATTGTTGGTATTGCGATTGAAATTATTAAAGTTGTTATTGTTCACGGTCAGCGAATTACCGCCGCCCCAACCACCGCCACCCCAGTGCATGCCACCCCACAACGCAGCACCGACGGCCATGCCGACACCGAACGACAGCAGCGCGGTGCCTGCGACATAGCCCGGTGGGTAATACGCAACGGGCGGGTAAGCTGGATAAGGCCAGCCACCAAACGCCATTGCGGGGTTATAGGTGGGCACATAAATGACTTGCGGGTTCGCGGGTTGAATCACGATCGGTGCACCACCGCCACCGCTCACCGTCTGCTGTGATGTGGACTGAAGGCTACCCGCTTGCTGGGCCTTCGCCCGCAGCGCCTGAACCGCATCCATCACATCCGACTGTTGGGCCAGCACGGCGTTGCCCAGGTTCTGGGTCCAGCTTAACTGCGAACCCATCATCTGCAGCACTGGTGGAAACGACACCAGCGATTTGACGCTGGCATCCCAACTCTGTTGCTGCAGGGCCTGATTCAGGGCATTGCCCTTGAGTTTGCTGTTCGCCTTTTGCCAGTTGGCCGCTTCAGCCACCTCCAGCGGATACGTCGACGCCATCAGCACCTGCGACAGCAATGCGTCTGGATACAACGCAATCGGCGCGACCAGCGCCGACAATTGCGCCTGGCTCAATTGGGCCGCGCCAGATTGCTGTTGGTCGGCCTGGGCGTAGGCCAGCGGCACAGCGGCCGGGATCGCCAGTAACGTCGAAAGCAAGCCGATGACGAGGCGCGAGGGCATGCTGATCTGTTGGGATTTCGCCATAAAGGCTCCTTCTTTAATTTGAACTTTGGATTATTAAATCACAGAAGACCATCGCAGGCGCAAGGTAACTGACAATCTGTTTCCGTCGCCATACCGCAAACTGCGCAGACAAAAAAGCCAACCCCAATTGAGGTTGGCTTTTTAATTTTATAATCGCCGACTACATTATGTTTTCTGCAGCGCAGCCATCAACCGCAGGCTTGCCGGAAATTCTGTCCCTGATCCACGGCAGATAGAATGGGGGCGAGACCGGCGGTGTGGTGAAGTGATTCTGGTCACCCGGCAGTTGCACGCGGGCTACATTACCACCAATGGCGCAGACTTGATCCCGATAATATTTGCCCATGATCGGCGGCAGGGTGGTGTCTTTGTTGCCGTACAGAATGAGGACCGGAGCGACGGGCTTAGCCGTGTTATCCACCGAACCATCGACGATTGCCTGTGCCCAAGCCACGGCGTTTTTCGGCTGCGGGCGCAACAAATTCTTGTAGGTCGAGCCGAAATTAAAATTGATCGTGTCCGTGCTCACATGAACGCACTTATTGAGATAGATCTGATCCAGGACTTTCGCCCCTTCGTCTGTGAAAATATCGCTTAATTGCAACTTGTCCGGATAAGCAGCCTGGGTACCCCAAAGGTTCATGGACATATGGGCAAATGCAAAGACATCACCGGACCAGGCAGTCGCAAAGTCGTTGACCATCTGCGTTGCGCCTGCTTCATCAAGCGTTTTTGGTGCGTACATGGCAAGATCCGGTACAGCCATTGCAACGAAGCCAACCATATCAAGGCCATCGTAGGCGGTACCCTTTTGTGCGATGTACGCGGCTTGTGATGAGGCGCCAACTGTCGAGCCCGCACCTTGCGACCAACCGATCATGATCGTTTTCTTACCTGCGCCGGTCTCTTTCATTGATCCGGCCGCACGGGCCGCGTTGATTGCGTCACGCCCATTGGTTTTGGCAACCGCATACTGATGACGGCCACCACCACCCAGACCCTGATAGTCTGTACCGACGACAACGTAACCATCCTTAATGAACTGTTCGAGGCTGGGCAAACCGTAATCGGTCCACGAATCACCATTCACAAGGAAATACTGGTTGAGGAGTCGCGCCGGGCTCTCTACTTGCGATGGACCACAATTCTGGGCATTACCCGTGGTGCCATGCGACCAGGAAATGATCGGGCGGCCCTCGGCAGGCGCTTGGCCAAGCGGTGCCACGACGATGCCTGTCGAAATCGTTCGCTTGTCGTTAAGGTCTGACGAAATGTAAGCAATTCGCCAGGCTTGGGCACCTTGAACCGGCGTGCTGATTTTTTCTTTCTTGATGATCTGGCCCAACTTCCCCTCAGCCTTCATCTGCATAGCGGACTGGTAAAACGGCGCTACAGCGGGTTCCGCAAATGCAATACTGGCCGAAAGACTACTGGCAACCATGAGCGTAAGGATGCCGGTTTTGCTACTTCTGATCATAATATCCACTCCGTTAAAGAATCGCTTTGACAGCATTTTTCATCAAATCCACAGTATCTTTAATGCGCCCGGCAAGCACCGCCTTGGCGGTATACGTCGCCATACCTGTCACGTTCTGAATAGTCACCGTCGGCGGCATGATGAGCTCATAGCGATTGGTATAGACATCCAGCAAGCCGGCGCCCGGCTCAGCCAGAAACTCTTTGACGGTTTTTTCCAGGTCTTCCGGTTTACTGACTTCATACCCCTTGATCCCGATGGCGTTGGCAATCGCAGCGAAGCTCGGGTTCTTCAGGTCAGTGTAGTTGTTCAACAACCCTTCTGTTTTCATCTCCAGCTCGACAAAATTAAGTGAACTGTTATGCAGCACCACGATCTTGATCGGGAGGTTTTCCTGGTGAATCGTCAACAGATCTCCCATTAGCATGGCAAGGCCACCATCGCCGGAAAGGCTGATCACCTGGCGGTTCGGGAAGGCTTTTTTAAGACCCAGCGCCATAGGCATGGCATTGGCCATCGTGCCATGCCGAAGGCTGAGCAAGGTTCTGCGCCGACCGTTGGATCTGAAATGGCGGAGTACCCAAACCATGGCAGAGCCACAGTCTCCTGTCAGCATCGCATCGTCGTCGGCATATTTATCCAGGAGTCTCGTCAAATATTCCGGGTGAATCGATCCGGCATCACCCGCAATTTCCTTAGTAGCTAGGTCCTTAACCGTGCTTGCCCGTTCATTCATGCACTCTTTGAGGAAGGCATCATCGGACCTGTCAGCCAGCAATGGGATGAGCGCTTCCAGCGAGGGGATGACATCGCCTTCCAGGCCCAACGTTACTGGATGACGTCGGCCTAAACGCGAGGCATCACGATCAATCTGAATGATTTTTGCGTGTTGCGGATAAAACTGACCCCAGGCGAAATCGGCGCCGAGGAGAATCAACGTATCACAGTTGTTCATCATATGAAATCCGGAATGCACACCCAGCAAACCGGTCATGCCAACGTTATAGGGGTTGTCGTACTCTACAAAATCTTTGGCACGGGATGTATGAGCTATCGGCGCGTTCAGCTTTTTAGCCAATTCGATCAGCAAATCATGCGCACCCTCAGACCCCATACCGGCATAGATACCGACCTTTTTACCCTGCGCAATAATTTGAGCCGCCTGCTGGAGCTCTACATCATTCGGTCGGCGCACGGGCTTGGGAAAATGTACGGAATAAGACACTTCGTCTTTGACTTCGGTCTTACTGATATCCACGGGCAGAATCAGCACTGCAGGGCCCTGCTTGCTGATGGCCGCCTGACAGGCCATTACCGTTAGAAGCCGAGCCTGTTCGGCATTATGAATCTGCTCACAGAACACGGAACAGTCAGCGTAGACCTTTTTAAAGTCCACTTCCTGTGGCATGTCGGTGCCTAGGGTCATGGTTTCCATTTGGCTGGCAATGACCACCAGCGGAATACGACTGCGATGTGCTTCGTAAACGCCGTTGATCAAGTGCAGACTGCCCGGCCCGCAGGAGCCCGCGCACCCGGCCAAAACACCGCTGACATAAGACTCAGCCCCGGCAGCAAATGCGCCCACCTCTTCATGTCGCATGTGCACCCAACTAATGGTGCTTTTGGAAATAGCATCGGTGACATGGTTGAGCGTATCACCCACGACCCCGTAGATGTTTTTGACACCTGCAGATTCCAGGACTTCAATCACGACCTGTGCAACATTTTTGCTCATGGCAACATCCCTTGTGTGATATTCGGTCAGCGATCGCTTTTCGCATGACTGACTACAACAACTGACAAATTATTAGCATGTCATTCCATCACGTTTAATGGCGATTTCCCTACAAACCCCTACAAAGAGAATCGCGCTACTATCCAGCGCTGCAAGCGGAATAGCGACCATACGGCGCTAAATCTTTCAGCTAACTTTGAGACCTGAATCTCTATGCCAATTCGCGTTCGCACAGTTCTAGCAACGATATTGTTATTCTCTGGTGCGTTTGCAGCGCATGCCCAGATTCCGTCATTGCTTCCCGGCAAGAGCATAGAGTCCGCTGCGACCAACAGCGCAAACCCACCCGTCGTTGTTGATCTTAAGAAAGAGCTTGCAGACGCACAGTCCCGTTTCGGGGAGACCCAGTCTGCGATCAATCAGCTTCAGACCCAACTGAATCAGCCGAACCTGACTAGCGACGCTCGGAATAATCTGCTCAAACTGTTTAATCAGCGGCAAACCCTGGCGGACCGTTATGCGCAACAGATCGGTTATCTCAAGCAACTCCAGGTAATCAACCAGCAAATTGCCGATGCCAAGCAGCAACGCGATAACTGGGTCCCCCCTGCAGGGGCACCACCTTGGCCAGTCACCCAAGGCGACCTCGTCAAAAACCAGATGGCAATGCAAACATCACGTATTGATGAGTTGAGCCGCGAGATCAATGCGCTGACTGACCAGATCGCCACCTATGGACACGAAAAAGCAGATGCCGATGTCCGACTTCGCCAGTTACAGGAGCAACTCGGGAATGACCCCACTAAGTTAACGGATGCATCCAGACAGGCTTTGGACACAGCACGAATGACTGAAGCCATCAAGAGCTCCTTGCTGGCCAAATCCGACCTTGAGAAGCGCCTCAAGGACAAGCAACGTACACTAATTGAAATTCAGCTAAGCACGTTGTCAAAAACATGGAATTACTTTGCCGGGCGTTTTGCTCTAACACCAGAGACGCTAGCCAGCGCCAAAGGAGACCTGCAAATACTGATTGACCGCAACCGCGATCAGGAGATTATTGCGCTCAGCCAATCAGAAACGGCACTCAAGCGTCTCAATCAACTGCAGGCAGAATACCAAGCACTCGATCAGCAGCGGACCCCACCTGAGCATCTGGCGCGAGCAAAGGCAGATCTCGATGTGGCCCAGGCCAACGAAACAGCCGCCCGTAGCCAAATTGATCAGCGACATCAATTGATGGACATGGGCAACTACGGGTTACAGGTATGGGACGCGCGCGCTGCGCTCTATGCCACGCCAACCCCGAATGCAACACAGCTCTCTGAAATCGCTGAATCCGTGAAGGTCAGCTTGTTACGCATCGCGCAAGCGCGCAATACCCTGAATCAACAGTTATCTATTAAGGAGCAAGCAGCATTCGCCTTCCGTGAGGATCTCGTGCTTGCCAATGACTCACTGGGACGCGAAGTTTTAACGGCCAAGCTTCAAGCGGCTAATGCGGAAGCTGATTCCGTGAGATCGGTTCTAGCGGCGCTCGACAAATTCGAACAACTGGTCAAGCTGCTGCAATCCGAACTTGAGGCGCTATCGAAGACCAAGACGGTCAAAGAACAACTGACTGATTATGGCCAACAAACCGCCAATCTTGTTAAAAACGCATGGAACTTCGAGCTTTTCTCGGTGGATGACCTTGTCATTGCTGATGGCCAAGAGGTCAAGACAACTCGGAGTGTCACCGTCGGCAAGAGCATTGGCGCCATCATCTTGTTGCTGTTTGGCTATATGTTGATCTCTCGGCTTATTCGTTCATCTATCCTACTGGCCGAACATAAAATCGGTCTCACGCCCTCTACAGCAACGCAAATACGTCGCTGGTTGATGTTGATCTCTACAGCAACATTAATTGTTCTTAGCTTTAACCTTGTTCAAATTCCTCTAAGTATCTTTGCGTTTCTGGGCGGGGCTCTGGCGATCGGCGTCGGCTTCGGTGCTCAGAACATTCTCAAGAATCTGATCAGTGGCGGCATCTTGCTTATTGAGCGACCGATCAAGATTGGCGATCTGGTCGAAATGGATGGCATAAAGGGGCGCGTCACATCCATCGGCATGCGCTTCTCAACTATCCACAGTGCAGACGGCATCGACACACTCATCCCGAACAGCGAACTCGTTGAGAAAAAACTCATCAACTGGACATTCAGCAATCCCAATATTCGCCGGGAAGTCAAAGTTGATATCGACTACGGTGCAAGCCTAGCGGAGGTCAAGCAACTCATGCAATCCGCCGCACTGCAGCACCCCGATGTGATGCAAACACCCCCACCGATGGTCGTGCTGGATGATCTGAACGATGATGCTTTGGTGTTTACCCTACGTTACTGGATTCGCGTTGGCCCAACGACGGACGGACGTGTGATCGATAGTGATCTGCGCAGCGAAATTCTGGAAAGACTGAAGACATCACACACACATCGACCCAATGAAGGTGCCTGGGGCTAATTACCATGCAAAACTCACTGCTTCCTGACAAAAAAATGCATCAATCCTTACAGGCACTGGCGCTAGCCGCGCTCGGCATTGTATTTGGCGACATTGGCACCAGCCCACTCTACGCCTTCGAGCAGGTCTTCTCGAATGGCGCCCATTCGGTTGCCATATCGGAAGCCAATATTCTTGGAGTGCTCTCACTGTTTTTCTGGTCGCTCATGATGATTGTGACCCTGAAATACGTGCTGTTCATCATGCGAGCCGATAACCATGGCGAAGGCGGCATAATGGCTTTGATGGCTTTGGCGCTGAGTAAATCCGACGGCATGCCAAAAAAGAAGGCCGTCTTATTGATACTGGGTCTTATCGGCGCATCTTTTTTCTATGGCGATGGCGTCATTACACCCGCTATTTCTGTTCTATCGGCGGTTGAAGGGTTGGAGCTTATTTCACCGGACCTGAAGACAATGGTATTACCGGTTGCTCTGGGAATCCTGGGACTGCTCTTCTGGTCACAACATCGCGGTACCGGCAACATCGGACGCCTGTTCGGTCCGGCGATGCTGACCTGGTTTTTTGCCATTGGTGCGCTGGGCTTATGGAACCTCTGCCAGCACCCGGGCGTACTGGCAGCACTGCATCCACGCTACGCCCTCGGGTTTGTGACAGATCACGGTGTGCTGTCTTTCTTCGCGCTCGGTGCGGTCGTCCTCTGTCTGACTGGTGCAGAAGCGCTGTATGCCGACATGGGGCATTTCGGCCCTTTGCCGATTCGTATTGTCTGGATCGGTTTGGTATTGCCATCGCTGGTATTCAATTACTTTGGCCAGGGTGCGCTGTTACTTGACCACCCGGAAGCGCTGAGCAATCTTTTCTATCTGATGGCGCCTGCCTCATTACAAACCCCATTGATCATTGTCGCCACGATCGCCACAGTCATTGCTTCCCAGGCCGTTATATCCGGTGCATTTTCCATGACCCACCAGGCGGTTCAGCTCGGTTTTCTGCCCCGTCTGCGGATTCTACAAACCTCTGCCCAGGAAATCGGCCAGATTTACCTGCCTTTCGTGAACGCGTTTCTGGCTATGGCCGTGACGGCGGTCATTCTGATCTTCCAATCATCCAATGCACTGGGATCTGCTTATGGCATTGCCGTAACAGGCACGATGCTTATCACCGATTTTCTGGCGATTGCTGTCGCAATCACTGTCTGGAAATGGCAACCGCTACGTGCAGTACTGGGCGCCTCGTTTTTTATTCTGATCGACGCGATCTTTTTCAGTGCCAACACGCTTAAGTTTTTCGATGGCGGCTGGTTTCCCCTCTTGCTCAGCATCGGCATGATATTGATCATGACCACCTGGCATCGCGGCATGACCATACTTGAGAGCACTACACAACTGACCGCCACACCGCTACTGGAATTTATCACCAAGAAAATTAACGACACGACCCTACGTACTCCGGGAAGCGCCATCTATCTGGTTGGTGACTGTCACTATACGCCAATGGCGTTACAGAAAACCATGAAGCATTTTGGCGTAGTCCATCAGACCGTGGGCGTATTGCACGTGCAATATGCACTCACACCTTATGTGGATGACGCAAAGCGTCTCGATGTGCAACTCTGCGATAAGGGCTTTCTTCAGATCCGCGTGAATAGTGGTTTCATGGAAACGACCGATATTCCCGCGATTCTCCAAAAACACTGGCCAGAGAGTCTTCAGAAACACAGCGAACCTTTGTCCTATATCGTCAATCGAATCGCCGTCTGGCCAGAAAACGCTTTGGGTATGCAACTCTGGCGCAAGCAACTCTTTCGCATCATGTACCGCAATGGCGTCCTGCCATTAGAGATCTATCAACTTCCCGAAGCGGACGGGATCGCCGTCACCACCCGTGTAACAATCTAACTCAATCCACTATCATGGCTATTAGCATACTCGACACTTTTCTGCGTACTCGCCCAACCTACCAAGAGCAATTTGCGAAAGGAAAGTCGATCAGACAGCGGACGTCACGCGCTTCTCTTGGTAAGTTCACACTAAGAAATCGAAGTCAGATAGTCGTCGATATCCTGCGTCAACAAGCTGCTTCCCGAATAGCCGAGCTGATACCCGTACGCCATGCGCGCATGGCGGCTGATCCCTTTGCCTTTTACCGGGGTGGTGCGGCCATCATGGCGCGCGATCTTTCACAGTCATCTTCGCCACCGATTACAGTTCAACTCTGCGGTGATATGCACGTCAGTAACTTCGGGTTCTTTGCCACAACCGAGCACCAGTTGGTCTTTGGCATCAATGATTTTGATGAAACCTTACCGGGCAATTTCGATTGGGACTTGAAGCGCCTGGCAGCAAGCGCGATGATAGCCGCAGAGGCCCTCGGTAAAGACCAGACTTTTGGTACGGACATGGTTCGCCATATCTGCTATACCTACAGAAAGTATCTGGCGCATTACGCATCTGTGTCCTACCTCGATCTGGCAAGAACCTATATCGACCAGAAGGCGCTGGTCTCCGCCGCGCGGCATTTTGAACCGGCTGGGCAGCGCCTGCTCAAGAAACTGATTGCCCGAGCCAAGGCAAACACTAATCAGGGCGTACTGGAGAAGCTGACCGTCGATACCTCAGCAGGCCGTAAACTGATTGATCATGCTCCGCTGATCACGCACCCTGAATTATCGGGGAGAGGCAACAAAATCTACGACCTTATCAATGAAGGTCTAGTGACCTACGTCAATTCGCTCATGTCTGACCGCCGCCGCATGTTTTTGAATTATCGACTCATTGATGCCGCACGTAAGGCGGTGGGCGTCGGTAGCGTTGGTACGAGCTGCTGGGTGCTATATCTGGAAGGCCGCGATAGTGCCGATCCGTTGTTTCTCCAATCCAAGCAGGCGCAGCCGTCTGTATTGGCCCCCTATTTTTCGGATCGCAGCTTTCGCTCGCAGGGCGAGCGGGTAGTGATCGGCCAACGGTTGATACAGGGTGCGCCCGACCTCTTTCTCGGCTTTGGCAAATCCAGAGAAATCGATTTCTACATGCGACAACTGCGGGATATGAAAGGTGGTGTCAGCTTTGGTGAGGGGGGCATTGAACCGAACGAGTTTGCGGATTATGCCAAGCTCTGTGGCTGGGCATTAGCCAATGCTCATGCCCGATCGGGTGACCCGGCGGAGCTTGCCGGCTACTGCGGCAAAGGCGAACAACTGGACGATGCACTGGTCGCTTTCGCCAAAAACTATAGTCGGCAGAATCTTGCCGACTACGACACCTTCCTGAAAGCCATCAAGTCAGGTCAACTGCCGTGCGCCACCGATAACTTCTGAACGGAACCATTTCATAAAAAACCATCGGGACCAGAGCCCCGGTGGTTTTTTCAGATCTAGCGTGGGCCATCAAGACCCAGCGGCATCACAGGCAAGGCTGGATGATGCCTATCAGCTTATCGGTCGACTCCTTGCTCATCGTGGACCAGAGCTGGAAAACAGCGCCGCCGGTTTTGGCATTCGCTGAATCAATGACGAAATCCGTATTGGTGCCAAACAGCGTCTTCGATTGCGCAACTGCCGTAAAGCCATTTTCGTAAGCGTTTACAGCCACTGCCTGTTGCGTGCTCTTCTGCCAACCTTCGGCAACGCAACGCAACACCTGGCTGGCGTTATGTTGCGTGCTCGAAGCCGCAAACGTGACATCGCGGCCACGCAGTTCGCTGGGCGAGGCACAGGCTGCCAGAACACCGGTTGCTACAGCCATGACCATCATCGATTTGAGTTTCATTTTGAATCCTTTCGTTGATTGAATTTAAATAAAATCAGTAAACACGCTTTCCGTTCACCCAGGTTTCCTGGACCTTGATCTGCGGAATCTTCTTCAGATCGGTCGTGCGCGGGTTCTGATCAAGAATCACGAGGTCTGCCCATTTACCAGGTTCCAAACTACCTGCCTTATCATCCATAAACATGGCATAGGCGGCATCCAGTGTCACCGCCTTGATGGCATGATCGACAGCAATCCGCTGTTGCGGACCAAGCACCTTGCGCGGCGGCGCCTGCCAGAGACGAGAGGCACCCGTCGAAATGTACTGCAGCGGCTCATACGGCGACACCGGCGAATCACTATGGAACGAGAAGCGAACGCCGCGTTTCGCCAACGACGCCGTCGGGTCAATGCGGTCAGCCCGCTCAGGGCCTAGGATGTGATTGTGGAATACCTCGCCCCAAAAGCCGACGTGGCCAATCGTCATGCTCGGCGTAATACCCAGCTTTTGCGTACGATCAATTTGTTGGGGTGTGGCCGTCGTAAAGTGCTCAATGCGCAAGCGGCGTGCTTCGGGGTTCGGGTTGCCTTGCTGCAATTGGGTATAGTTATCAAGCGCCTGCTCAATCGCACGGTCGCCGTTGGCATGAATCGAAATCTGCCAGCCCTGATCAAAATAGGTCTTGGTCAGGCCCTGCAGTTTCTGGTCCTCCCAATCCAACGCACCCCGGTTCTTGGTACCGGCCGGATACAGATACGGCTTGCTGATAGCGGCCGTCAGACCTTGCGTTGAGCCATCGGCAATGTATTTCACGCCAATGGCACGGAAGCGGTCATCGCCTTCATTCGGCTTGATTGCCGAAAAACCTTCCGGTATAGAGGTCCCCCACAGATAGGCGCGAACACGAATCGGAAAATCCTGCCGCTGGCTGAGCGTCTTAACCATGGCGAACTCCTCCATGATCGGCATGACGGCCCCCATGCCCTGCTCGGAAGAGGTCGTGATCCCTGCCGCCGCCATACGCTGCACCGTTTTCATGTACGCATCGACAACGACCTGCTGCGAAGGTGGCGCCATCTTTTTGGCAAAGGCGCTGTAGGACGGCGGCTCAATCAGCACGCCGGTCAGTTTACCTTGCGCATCCCGGGCATAAACGCCGCCGTTACCCGGATTCGGTGTGCTTTCCGTAATACCGGCCAGCTCAAGGGCTTTGTGGTTCACATACGCAATATGACCCGACTGATTCACAATAAAAATCGGATTCGTGGTCGATACCTTATCCAGCTGATCGGCATTCAGC
>JBLIZO010000039.1:0-11613 GCA_048859965.1 Fluviibacter sp. | reverse complement strand
TTGCGAGGCTTTACGCGTCGCAACGGTTTCGGCCTTAGCCTGTGTTGCGGCAATGAAGTTTTGCGCAGTCTTCGACCAGTTGGCCGGCAGTGCGCCAGACAGGCGGCGGGTGAACTCGGCCGCTTCTGCCGGGAAGGCCTTGCTATAAGCAGCAAAGATTTTGTCCCAGGCGTCTTCACGTTCGGCACCCGCAGCACGGGCGTTCCAGGCAGCGTAGACGTCGGCCGGGATTTCAAACGCAGCGTGTGTCCAGCCGATGGCGGCACGCGTCGCAGCGATTTCGTCGGCACCTAGCGGCGAGCCGTGCACGTCGGCGCTGTTGGCTTTGTTCGGCGACCCCATACCGATCGCGGTGCGGCAGCAAATCAGCGTTGGGCGAGATGTATCAGCTTTGGCGGCCTTGATGGCAGCATCCAGCGCAGCGGCATCGTGACCATTCACGTTTGGAATCACCTGCCAGCCATAAGCAGCAAAGCGACCCGGTGTATCGTCGGTGAACCAGCCTTCAACCTGGCCATCAATGGAGATGCCATTGTCGTCCCAGAAAGCGATCAGTTTGCCCAGACCCAGCGTACCAGCCAGTGAGCAGGCTTCGTGCGATACACCTTCCATGAGGCAACCATCGCCCATGAAGGCATAGGTGTGGTGATCAACGATGGTATGGCCATCGCGATTGAATTCGGCGGCCAGCAGTTTTTCGTTGATGGCCATGCCCACGGCGTTGGCAATGCCTTGGCCCAGTGGGCCGGTGGTGGTTTCTACGCCAGCGGTGTAGCCATATTCCGGGTGACCCGGTGTGCGGCTATGCAGCTGACGGAATTGTTTGAGGTCTTCGATGGTGAGGTCGTAGCCGCTCAGGTGGAGCAGGGCATAGAGCAGCATCGAGCCGTGGCCGTTCGACAGCACGAAGCGGTCGCGATTGGGCCAAGCGGGGTTTGCCGGATTGTGGCTGAGGTGCTGGCGCCAGAGCACTTCGGCAATTTCGGCCATGCCGAGCGGCATGCCGGGGTGGCCGGAGTTGGCCTGCTGGACGGCATCCATGGCCAGGGCGCGAATGGCGCCGGTGAGTTCGTTATAGGCCGGCGCGGCGGGTGCGGGGCGGGCAGGACGGGAGGGTGTGTTGGCGGCAGACAGTGAAGACACGACAAAGGCCCGGCAAAAGACGCAATTATCGGCTAAAACCCGCTCCCCTGCAAAGGAATGGGGTCGCGCTCTTGTTGCAAAATCCAAAAGTCCTTTGAAGCTGGTTAATTAGCGCCAACAGTTCAGGTGAGCCCTGACCAAAGGTGCCCTCATCGACTACGAAAAGCGTCGGAAATCGGGCTAACCTTTGGATCAGGGCTCACCCTGCGCGATCTTCGGTTTTTTTGTCTCAAAACCCGTTGCAATTCAAGGCGGTATGCGGGGTCAAGTTTGGCTCGATTTCGAGCGCTTGCGCTATGAGAGCCGGGCTTGCCCCGCGTGCTGCCGAGTGCAAGCCGTCAGAAACCTACGGCAAGTTAGCCTTTGTGATACTCAGTGACACGCTCGACTTCATTCTTCGAGCCCAGGATGACCGGTACGCGCTGGTGCAGGGTAGTCGGTTGCAGATCGAGAATGCGTTCGCGGCCGGTGGTGGCGGCGCCGCCGGCCTGCTCGACCAGAAACGCCATCGGATTGGCTTCGTACAATAGGCGCAACTTGCCGCCCTGTTTGGCGACTTTGGCGTCCATTGGATACATGAAGATGCCGCCGCGCGAGAGGATGCGGTGTACGTCGGCCACCATCGAGGCGACCCAGCGCATATTGAAGTCTTCGCCGCGCGGTCCGGTTTTACCTGCCAGCATTTCAGCGACGTAACGCTGCACGGGCGCTTCCCAGTGGCGTTGGTTCGACATATTGATGGCGAACTCGCGGGTGTCTTCGGGTACCTTGAGGTTTTCCTGGGTCAGGCGGAAGGTGCCAACTTCGCGATCCAGCGTAAAGACGTGTGTGCCGTGGCCGAAGGTGAGTACCAGTTGAGTATTCGGGCCATAGACAGCGTAACCGGCGGCGACCTGTGTGCAGCCTTTTTGCAGGAAGGCGTCGCCATTGGCGCAATCGATGCCTTCGGGCGCTTTGAGCACCGAGAAGATCGTGCCGACCGAAATGTTCACATCAATATTGGAGGAGCCATCGAGCGGGTCGAAGACGAGCAGATATTCGCCCTTCGGATAGCGGTTCGGGATACAGAAGGGCAGATCCATCTCTTCCGAGGCCATGGCGGCGAGGTGACCGCCCCATTCGTTGGCGTCGAGCAGAATCTCGTTGGAGATGACGTCCAGTTTCTTTTGCACTTCGCCCTGCACGTTGTCGGTGCCGGCCGTGCCCATGGCGTCGCCAAGATTGCCCTTGCCGATGGCGATGGCGATGGCTTTGCAGGCGCGGGCGACCACTTCGATCAGCAAGCGCAGGTTCGGGTCCAGGTTATTGTGCGTGCGTTGCTGTTCGATCAGAAAACGGGATAAGGGAATGCGCATGATGAATCCGGACGTATAGAATGTACTTCTTTGGAATTGTAATGGCTTTGAACAGGGTTGCGCCGCGTATGAAACGATTTATCCCCCAACAATATGACGTTTGACCGGGAAGACGGCCTACGCCAGCAGTTGTGCAACACCGCCGTTCAGCTGGGTGAGCGTGGGTTGAACCGGGGCGCGTCGGGTAATTGCTCGGTGCGCTGTGGCGCTGACTTTCTGATTACGCCCTCGGGTCGGCTGCCGACCGACTGCGCCCCTGAGGGCATGGTGCGTTTGTCGATGGCGGGGGAGGTCATCGGTGCGGGGGTTCCCTCCAGCGAGTGGCGTTTTCACCGGGACATTCTGGCGGCGCGACCGGAAGTCGGTGCCGTGATTCATACCCATTCGACCCATGCGACGGCGTTGGCCTGTCTGCGGCAGGGCATTCCACCGTTTCACTATATGGTTGCGCTGGCCGGCGGCGACGATATCCGCTGTGCCCCGTATGCGCTGTTTGGCTCCCAGGCCCTGTCGGATGGTGCGCTGACGGCACTGCAGGATCGTAGCGCTTGTCTGCTGGCCAACCATGGCGTGATCGCGGTCGGTGCCGACCTCGCGCGCGCATTGTCGCTGGCGGTCGAAGTCGAATCGCTGGCCGAACAGTATTTGCTGGCACTGAATGCCGGAACGCCTGTTCTGTTGAATCAGGATGAGATGGCTGCGGTGATGGAACGGTTTAAAACCTATGGACAGGGTCGTTGAGTTGAAAAATCTCGTTGAAACTTTGCGCTGGGTGGATGATCGGTTGGAGATGATCGATCAACGGCGGTTGCCGCACCAGTTTGATTATGTGTCGCATGCGTCTGCCGCCGAGGTTGCCGCATCGATTCGGGATATGGTGATTCGCGGCGCGCCGGCGATTGGCGTGGCAGCCGCTTATGGCGTCGCGCTGGAGGCATGGCGCTTGCGGGATCAGCCCGCCGAAACGCAACGGCGTGCGCTGGAAGCAGCCTTCGTGGTGCTGGCAGCAAGCCGACCGACGGCGGTCAATCTGTTCTGGGCATTGGAACGGATGCGTGCTTTGTATGAAGCGCATCCCGAAGCTGATGCCAGGGCCATGGCAGAACAACTGCTGACCGAGGCGCATCGGGTGTACCAGGAAGATATACAGATCAATCAAACATTGGGACAATTCGGCGCCGAATTGTTGCACGATGGTGACCGCATTCTGACGCACTGTAACGCCGGTGCCTTGGCAACGGCGGGCCACGGTACGGCGCTTGGCGTGATTCGTTCGGCGGTGGCGTCGGGTAAGCGGTTAGCAGTTTTTGCCGATGAAACCCGGCCTTTCCTGCAGGGTGCCCGCTTAACGGCATGGGAGCTGATGCAAGACCAGATTCCCGTGACGCTGATTACCGACAACATGTCGGGCCATCTGATGGCGCATGGAGAAATTGATGGCGTGATTGTCGGCACGGACCGAGTGGCCGCCAATGGCGATGTGGCCAACAAGATCGGCACGTATATGGTGGCCGTTTTGGCGCATCGGCACCAGATACCCTTCTATGTGGCCTGTCCATTATCGACTATCGACCTGACGATCACATCGGGCGCCGATATTCCCATTGAAGAGCGTGCGCCTGCAGAAGTGACAGGCTATGGCGAACAAGTCTGGGCGCCCACCGGCGTTGCTGTGCGCAACCCCTCATTTGATGTGACGCCAGCCGAGCTTGTGACGGGGATTATCACCGAGCGCGGCGTGATCATGCGCCCGGACGCTGCCAAGATCCGTCAGATATGCCTATCGTGATGGCGTCATGGTGATTCCACGGTTTTATGTTTCTCAGGCATTAGCCGTCGGCGATTGTGTGACGCTACCGGAAGCGGTGGCGAACCACGCCGTGCGGGTGTTGCGTTTACAGGCGGGTGACCCGCTGGTGTTGTTCAATGGTGAAGGCGGCGCTTATGCGGGTGTTTTGCAGGTGCAGGCGGCCGACGAACCTGCGGTCCCCAAGGTCAAACGCGAAGGCAAGCAGTCACGCGCCAGCAAACAGCGGGCGGTGCAGGTACTGCTGAATGCCTTTGAGCCCGATGATCGCGCCAGCCCGTTGCGAATTACCTTGTGGCAGGGCGTGTCGGCTGCTGAACGCATGGACTTTACCTGGCAGAAATCGGTAGAGTTGGGGGTGTACCGGTGCGTGCCGGTGGAAACCCGCCGTTGTGTGACGAAACTCGATCACACCCGTGCCGAGAAGCGCCATGCGCACTGGCAGGGGGTGATTGAAGCCGCTGCCGAACAGTGCGGCCTCAATCGTCTACCCGCGCTGCAGCCGGTGTGCACGCTGTCCGAGGCTTTGCGTGAACCGGCCAGCGGTGTGCGGGTCATGCTCGATCCGGATGCAATCGAGAGTTATCCGGTGTGGTTGGAGCGACAGCAGGGTTTGACCGATTTGACGATCCTGATCGGGCCGGAGGGGGGCTTCGCGCCCGAAGAGCTTGATGCCGCCAAGGCAGCAGGCTTTCTATGCTTTCGGTTGGGGCCGCGTGTATTCCGAACCGAAACGGCAGGCCCGGTGGCGTTGGCCGTCTCACAGGCCATTGCAGGCGATCTGCGCTAAGCATGATGGGGTGTAAGGCGTCGCGATGTGCGGTAATATTGATCGCTTGAATTCTGCTGGCGGAGAGTGCCGTGCCTGATCCAAATTTTGTCGCCTGGTTCCGTTCGGTTGCACCCTATATTAATAGCTTCCGAGGGAAGACCTTTGTCATCGCGGTCGGCGGCAAAGCGATCGGCGGTCCTCTGGCCAAAACCTTTGCCTACGATATCAACCTGTTGGCAAGCCTCGGTATCCGACTGGTGGTCGTGCATGGCGCGCGGCCGCAAATTGAAGAGGAGTTGCGTGACCGGGGGTTGCCATCCCACTTCCATGGCAATTACCGGGTGACCGACGCGGATACGCTGGACTGTGTGCTACACGCCGTCGGTAGCGTGTATCTGGAAATCGAAGCGTTACTGTCTCAGGGCCTGCCCAATACGCCGATGGCTGGTAATACCATGCGGGTCATCAGCGGCAATTTTCTGACGGCGCGGCCGATGGGTGTGATCGATGGCGTTGATATGCAGTACGCCGGGGTTGTCCGTAAGGTCGATGTAGAAGGGATGCGTGCGCAGCATTCGCTGGGCAATATCATTCTGCAGTCGTGTCAGGGGCCGAGTCCGTCGGGCGAGATTTTCAATCTGGCTATGGAGGAAGTCGCCGAAGCCATCGCTATTGCGTTGCGCGCCGACAAGCTTATTTACATTGGAGATACTGCAGGCGCGTTGGAGGAAGATGGTACGCTTATCGACGAATTGACCACCGATGCTGCTGACCACTTATTGAAGCGAGGCGATTGGTTGTCGCCCGATATGCGCCGGTTCCTGCCCTGTTCGATTCGTGCCAGCCGCGCCGGCGTTAGCCGGGTACATCTGGTTGGCTACGATGACGAAGGTTCGATGATTCTGGAGTTGTTCACGCATGATGGCGTGGGTACCATCGTTACGCGGGATTCGCTGGATCGCCTGCGCGATGCTCGTCCGGATGATATTGCCGGCCTGCTCGGTATCATTGAACCGCTCGAGCAGGACGGGACACTGGTGCCGCGGCCGCGCGAGCGGATCGAGCAGGAGGTCAGCCAGTTCACCGTGCTGGAGCACGATAACGTGATTGTCGGGTGCGCTGCGCTCTATATCCTTGACAATGACAATGCCGAATTGGCTTGTCTGGCTGTCGATAGCGAACATCGCGAGTGGGGCTATGGCGAACGCCTGATGCAGGCCATCGAGATACGGGCGCGCGCCAAAGGCATCCGTAGATTGTACGTACTGACGACCCGGACGTCGCACTGGTTTATTGAGCGGGGGTATAAGCCTGCTACGGTTGAAGACCTGCCGGATCGTAAGCGTGAGATGTACAACTACCAGCGCAACTCCAAAGTTTTTGTGAAGACACTCTCATAAACAACCCCACAGGGAATTTGATATGACACGTACCGTTCAATGCATCAAACTCGGCAAAGAAGCCGAAGGCATGGATTTCCCACCGATGCCTGGCGCCATGGGCAAGAAACTGTTTGATTCGGTTTCGAAAGAAGCGTGGCAGCAGTGGGTCAAGCTGCAGACGATGATCATCAACGAGAATCGTCTCAATCTGGCTGATGCGCGTCATCGCGAGTACTTGCGGGAGCAGTGTGAAAAGCATTTCTTCGGTGAGGGAGCTGATCAGGTTGAAGGCTTTTCGCCGCCGAAGGGCTAACAACGCCCGATTGGCGTATCTCAATAAGAAACGGGGCTCAGCGTTTGCCGAGCCCCGTTTGCGTTGATGGGTGTCATCGTTCAGATACGGGTATGTAATTCAACGCCGTTAGTGGTGCCGAGCAGTAATACATCCGCTCCCCGACGGGCAAAGAGGCCGTTGGTGACAGTACCGACGATCTGGTTGAGCGTGGATTCAAAAGTCGCCGGGTCACTGATCGATAAGCCTGATACATCAAGAATCTGATTGCCGTTATCGGTAATGAAGTCGGCGCGAAGCACAGGCGTTCCACCGAGCTTCTGCATGGCGCGAGCAACCTGTGCAGTTGCCATTGGAATCACTTCGATAGGCAGAGCAAATCGGCCAAGGACATCGACGCACTTCGATGCGTCAGCAATACAGACGAACTGATCGGCCACATCGGCAATGATTTTCTCACGGGTCAGTGCGCCGCCACCGCCCTTGATCATGGAAAAGCCCGGATCAATTTCATCGGCACCATCGACATAGATCGGTAGTTTGTCGATGTTGTTCAGGTCTAAAAGAGGTATGCCAATCGCGGCGAGCTTCTCAGCGGTTGCTTTTGAGCTGGCGATTGCGCCACCAATTTTTTCGCGAATTGGTACGAGGGCGTCAATGAAGAGATTGGCAGTTGATCCCGTGCCAACCCCGAGGATAGCGCCTTTGGGTAGGTTGGCGGCAACATAGTCTGCTGCGGCGATGGCGACGGATTTTTTCAGTGCGGCTTGTTGTTCGGGAGACATGATGCACTCACAAGTTGGCAGCGATTATTGGAGAGAAACTTCGTACATTATCCGTTGAAAATTTAAGCCAGCCACTTTTTTATTGGCGAGTTTGATGTCGTGTTGAATGCCGAATTACGAGAGATCGTTCGAAGCACGCATGAAAAAAATGACACACTCAATTCAATTAATTGAAGAAATGCTAAGAAAAATCTTTACACACTTCCATAAGTGTATAAACTGTGCTTACCAAATCCATCCTGGAAGGAGACGTCAAGATGTCAACTGAAACCACTTCGTTCACGACGCTGGCTGCAACGCTGGCAGCCAAGAAGCCGGCTGCAAAAAAAGCTGCCGCTAAAAAGCCGGCCGCTAAAAAAGTAGCTGCCAAGAAACCGGCCGCTAAAAAAGTAGCCGCCAAGAAGCCCGCAGCGAAGAAGGTTGCTGCCAAGAAACCGGCCGCTAAAAAAGTAGCTGCCAAGAAGCCTGCAGCGAAGAAGGTTGCCGCCAAGAAGCCGGCCGCTAAAAAAGTAGCTGCCAAGAAGCCTGCAGCGAAGAAGGTTGCCGCCAAGAAACCAGCCGCTAAAAAAGTAGCTGCCAAGAAGCCTGCAGCGAAGAAGGTTGCCGCCAAGAAACCGGCCGCTAAAAAAGCGGTGAAGAAGGTTGCTGTTAAAAAGGTTGCCAACAAGGCCGTTAAAAAGGCTGTGAAGAAAGTCGCCAAGAAGAAGTAAACTGTTCTTGCACTTTTAAGCACCCAACGAAAAACCCCACGTTTCAGCGTGGGGTTTTTCGTTAATGGTTGTTGCGTCTGCTTATTTCTTTTTCTGCGGTGGCAGATCTGTACACGCACCCTCTGCGACTTCTGCTGCGAGACCGACAGACTCACAGAGTGTGGGGTGTGGGTGAATCGTATGGCCGATATCTGCGGCGTCACAGCCCATTTCGATCGCCAGGCAGACTTCGCCGATCAAATCGCCAGCATGGGTACCGACGATACCGCCGCCTATGATGCGGTGAGACTCTGCATCGAACAGCAGTTTGGTGAAGCCTTCGTCACGACCATTGGCGATCGCACGACCAGATGCTGCCCACGGGAATAGGGCTTTGGTGAATTTGCGACCACTGGTTTTGCACTGCTCTTCGGTCAGGCCGGCCCAGGCAACTTCCGGATCGGTATAGGCAACAGAGGGGATTTGTAGCGGGTCGAATATACGCTTGTGGCCGGCGACCACTTCCGCTGCAACATGGCCTTCGTGCACGGCCTTATGCGCCAGCATTGGCTGGCCGACCAGATCGCCAATGGCGAAGATGTGAGATACATTGGTCCGCATCTGGTTGTCGACTGGTATGAAGCCGCGCTCGTCAATGATGACGCCCGCTTTGTCGGCAGCCAGTTTGCCACCATTCGGTGAGCGGCCAACGGCAACAAGAATACGATCATAGGTGCCTGCTGCAGGCGTTTCGGCACCGTTGGCGCCTTCGAACTGGACGGCAATTCCGCCTGTCTCCGCTTGTGCAGCGACGCATTTGGTATTGAGCATCACGCGGTTGAAGCGTGAGAGATTCATCTTTTCCCAGACCTTGACCAGATCGCGATCAGCGCCAGGCATCAAACCGGATCCCAGTTCGACGACATCAATCTGTGTGCCCAGCGTCGCATAGACCGTGGCCATTTCCAGACCGATAATACCGCCGCCAACGACCAGCATGCGTTTGGGGATGTCCTTGAGTTCCAGCGCTCCGGTCGAATCAACAACGCGCGGATCCACCGGCATGAACGGGAGCCTGATTGATTGAGAGCCAGCGGCAATAATTGCCTGCTTGAAACGAATGACTTTCTTCTCACCGGTCGCCTGTTGGCCGTCGCCTGAGGTGACGTCAACGCTCATATGATGCGCATCAATGAATTGGCCGGTGCCGCGTACCTGTTGCACTTTACGACCCTTGGCCATGCCGGCCAGGCCACCAGTCAGCTTGCTGACAACTTTGGTCTTGTGTTCACGCAGTTTTTCGACCGATACCTTGGCCGAGGCCATTTCGACAATACCCAGTTCGTGCAGATGCGTGACTTCGTTCATGACACCGGCGATGTGCAGCAGCGCCTTGGATGGGATGCAACCGACATTCAGACAGACACCGCCTAGCGTACCGTAGCGCTCGACGATGACGGTGTTAAGACCCAGATCGGCTGCGCGGAAGGCGGCCGAGTAACCGCCGGGGCCGCCACCGAGTACGAGTAGGTCACAATCGACGTCAACTGAGCCGGTGTAGCTGGTTGCGGGTGTTGGCGCTGACGGTGCGCTTGGTGCTGTGGTTCCGGTACTCGCAGGAGATGCCGCTGGCGCGGTTGCTGGTACCGAAGCTGCTGCGGGTGCCGCAACGGCATCCGAAGCTTCGATGCGGACGACTACGGTGCCTTCACCGATTTTGTCGCCGAGTTTCACCAGCACTTCCTTGACGGTGCCGGCAGCCGAAGCGGGTACATCCATGGTGGCTTTGTCGGACTCCAGGGTAACGAGTGCATCGTCCACCTTGATGACGTCGCCGGGTTTAACAAACACCTCAATGACGGGAACTTCGCTGAAATCGCCGATGTCGGGGACTTTGAGTTCAATGAGTTGGCTCATATCGGATCTCCTTACAGTGCGACGCGGCGGAAGTCCGCCAGCAACTGAGCCAGATAGACATTGAATCGCGTGGCCAGCGCGCCATCAATCACGCGGTGATCGGCGGTCAGTGACAGCGGCAGCGTCAGTCGGGGCACGAATTGCTTGCCATCCCATAACGGTTTCATGGCGCTCTTGTTGACGCCGAGAATCGCGACTTCCGGTGCGTTGACGATCGGTGCGAAGTAGGTGCCACCGATACCGCCCAGTGAGGAGATCGTGAAGCAAGCCCCCTGCATATCGGCCGGTTTCAGTTTGCCATCGCGTGCTTGTTTCGCGAGGTCACCGGATTCCTGCGCAATCTCGAAGACAGACTTCTTGTCGGCGCTCTTGATGACCGGCACCACCAGACCGTTCGGCGTGTCGGCAGCAAATGCAATGTTGAAGTATTGCTTCATCACCAGGTTGTCACCGTCCAGCGAGGCATTGAACTCCGGATATTTTTGGAGCGCCTTGACGCAGGCCTTGACCAGAAAAGCGAGCATGGTGAGTTTTGCACCACCACCTTTCTCGTTTTCCTTGTTCAGTTGTACGCGGAAGGCTTCCAGATCGGTAATGTCCGCGTCTTCGTGATAGGTGACGGCCGGGATCATTGCCCAGTTGCGAGAAAGATTCTGGCCAGAGATTTTCTTGATTCGTGACAGTGGTTGCACGTCAATCGCGCCGAATTTAGCAAAATCCACCTTCGGCCATGGGAGCAGGTCCAGACCCGCGCCCCCCCCGGAAATGGCCGGGGTTTTTCCAGGTACAAGGCCAGTCGTCATGGCGCCCTTTACGAAGCCTGTAATGTCTTCACGCAGGATGCGATTTTTTGGTCCGGTTGCTTTGACCTGCGTGAGGTCGACACCGAGCTCGCGTGCGTAGGCGCGAATTCCAGGGCTGGCGTGAACCGTACCGCCCAGTGGCAATCTCGGCAGATTGGAAGCGGCTGTGCTTGGCACTGCTTTGTCGCTCTCGCTAGCAGTACTTACTTGTACAGCAGCGCTCGGGCTTCGCGCATTGCCTTCGCTCGCTGCGCTTCCTGACATCGGGGAAACAGGGGCAGGCAAGTTTGTGGCTGTATTGGTGCTTTCCAGACGTACGATCACTGAGCCTTCACCCACCTTGTCGCCGAGTTTGACCAGCACTTCTTTGACCGTGCCGGCTGCTGACGAAGGCACATCCATGGTGGCCTTGTCCGACTCCAAAGTGACCAGCGCGTCATCGACTTTGACGACATCGCCCGGCTTGACGAAGACTTCAATGACCGGGACTTCCGAGAAGTCGCCGATGTCCGGAACCTTCACATCCACAATCTCACCGCCAGCAGCATCAGCGGCTGCGCTTGGTGCTGTGGTTCCGGTACTCGCAGGAGATGCCGCTGGCGCGGTTGCTGGTACCGAAGCTGCTGCGGGTGCCGCAACGGCATCCGAAGCTTCGATGCGGACGACTA
>JBLIZO010000038.1:0-2746 GCA_048859965.1 Fluviibacter sp. | reverse complement strand
GATGCGCCGCAGAACATTGCCCAGGCCGGACGGGATATGGTCATCGACTGGTTGGCCGCCGGCCTGGATCCGGAAAAGTCCATCATTTTCCAGCAGTCGCAAGTACTGCAACACGCTGAGTTGCATCTGCTGCTGTCCATGATGACACCGTTGGGCTGGCTGGAGCGCGTACCCACCTACAAGGATCAGCAGGAAAAGCTGTCGCATAAAGATCTGTCGACCTATGGTTTCCTGGGCTATCCGCTGCTGCAATCGGCCGATATTCTGGTGTATGACGCCAAGCATGTGCCGGTCGGTGAAGATCAGGTGCCGCATATCGAACTGACCCGTGAAGTGGCACGTCGCTTTAACCATCTCTACGGCCGCACGCCCGAGTTTGAACAGGAAGTCATCGCTGCACTCAAGAAGCTCGGACCGGCCGCCAAGCCCTATAAAGAATTGCGTCAGCGCTATCAACAGGATGGCGACCGCGAGGTGCTGACCCAGGCCGAAGCTTTTCTGGCCGGTGCCGATGTGCTGGATACGAGCGATAAGGAATCCCTCTGGGGTTGGTTGGTGGGCTCGGGCAAGGCCATTCTGGTTGAACCGGCGGCCTTGCTGACCAAAGCTTCCAAAATGCCGGGGCTGGACGGTCAGAAGATGTCCAAGTCCTATAACAACACCATCAGCCTGCGCGAAGCGCCGGAAGATGTGGCCAAAAAGCTGAAGGCGATGCCGACGGATCCGGCGCGCGTGCGTCGTACCGACGTGGGTAATCCGAAGAACTGCCCCGTCTGGCAGCTGCATGAAGTCTACAGCGACGATGCCAGGAAGCAGTGGGTCGTAGAAGGTTGTACCTCTGCCGGTATCGGCTGTATTGATTGTAAGAATGCGGTCGCTGAAGGGATTAATACCGTGCTTGCTCCGATGCGTGCGCGCGCGGCAGCACTGGCCGCCGAGCCCGAGAAAATCGATCGCATCCTGCGCGAGGGCGCAGCGCGTGCGCGTGCGCTGGCGGACGAAACGATGTCGCGTGTTCGCGCCGTGATGGGGCTGACAGGCTAAGTGATGTCTGACGATCAGATGCCATCGGAAGAACCCATGCTGCCGTCGGATCAACCGGCGGTTGGCGAAGAAGCGTCTGCAGAAGCGCCCTACGAACAGGCCATTCAGGTCACCGTCGAAAACGGTGAAACCCGGGTCATGCTCTATGGTCAGCCCATTGTGGACCTGCCGCAGGATCTGTATATCCCGCCCGATGCGCTGTCGGTCATGCTCGATGCCTTTGAAGGGCCGCTTGATCTGCTGTTGTACCTGATCCGTAAAGCCAACGTCGATATCCTTGATATCCCGATGGCCACGCTGACCACACAGTATCTGGATTATGTGGAAGCCATGCGCTCCGAGAATCTGGAGCTGGCGGCCGAGTATCTGGTTATGGCCGCCATGCTCATCGAGATTAAGTCGCGCATGTTGCTGCCGCGTCCCAAGGCCGAGTTCGAGGAAGAAACCGAAGATCCCCGTGCCGAGCTCGTTCGCCGGTTGATCGAATACGAGCAGATGAAATTGGCTGCCCGTGAAATTGACGAATTGCCCAAGGCGGAAGTCGATTTTCAGTGGCTCAATGTCTGGGTCGATAAAGAAGCGGTGGTTCGCCATCCCGATGTCTCGGCGGATGACCTGCATGCCGCCTGGCTGGCGGTTGTCCGGCAGGCCAAGTTGCATACGCACCACAAGATTGCCCGCGAAGAGTTGTCGGTCCGTGAACACATGGGCCTGATTCTGCGCACCCTGCGTGCCAAAGACGGCTATACCGAATTCGCCGAATTGTTCGATGTCAGCGGCGGCGTGCCCGTCGTGGTGGTTAATTTCATTGCCTTGCTGGAGCTTTGCAAGGAGCATTTGCTGGAAATGACGCAGACGGCGGCTTTTGCACCGATCTATGTGCGTCTCCCGACCGATGTGCCGGAACAATCGATGTTCGAAGCGCCTGGGGCCGAGGATGGAACAGAGGAGGGTGAGGATGTCTGAAGAACAGCGTTCCCTGACCGAAGTCGTTGAAACGACCGAGGGGATTATTGCACCCGGACCGGTCATTGATGTGGCCGAACTGGCCTGTGTTGTCGAAGCCGCGCTGCTGGCCTCAACTGCGCCGCTGGATATGGTGCATCTGCGCCGTTTGTTTGACGATACTGTTGCCGCTGATGAAATTCTGCAGGCGATCGCCCATCTGCAGGAGCGCTGGCAGAACCGGGGCTGTGAGCTGCTGGAGTTGGCCGATGGCTGGCGTTTTCGCACCCATGCGAAAATCCAGCCGCATCTGGATCGCCTTAACCCTGAAAAGCCGCCACGTTATTCGCGCGCCGTCATGGAGACGCTGGCGATCATTGCCTATCGTCAACCGGTCACCCGTGGCGATATCGAAGATATCCGCGGTGTGACGGTCGCCACCCAGGTCATCCGTACCCTCGAAGAGCGGGGCTGGATCGACACCGTGGGCCATCGCGAAACGCCGGGCAGACCGGCACTCTACGCAACAACCCGCCAGTTCCTGGACGATCTGGGCCTGCGTAGCCTGACCGAACTGCCACCACTTGAAACCCTGCAGGGCGCCCTCGAAGGCATGCCCGGAGCCTGAATCTGATGTCTGCACCTCGTAAACCTGCCGCCCCGGGTGCCCGCAAAGCCGCGCCTCGCCCGGCTGCTGCCCGCGGCCGTAAGCTCGTGGCCAAACCCGCGCCTGAAGCGCCGGTCGATGACTTTTTCG
>JBLIZO010000037.1:0-97339 GCA_048859965.1 Fluviibacter sp. | reverse complement strand
CTCTCGCCGCGCCAATAGGCGCAGCGCACGGGCTCGCAGGTCGTCAGCCGTGGCAGCCAATCTCGGTCACGACTTAAGCGTCGTCCTCGGCATTTGGTTTGGCGCCTGCTTTGGTAATGCCGGCGGCTTCCATGATGCGGGCTTCGATTTCCTGAGCCAGTTCGGGGCGGGTTTTCAGGAACTCGCGGACATTGTCTTTACCCTGACCGATCTTTTCGCCATTGTAGGCATACCAGGCACCGGCTTTATCGACGATCTTGTGCTCGACACCCAATTCGATGATCTCGCCTTCGCGCGAGATGCCCTCGCCGTACAGAATATCGAAGATGGCTTCGCGGAACGGGGGTGATACTTTGTTCTTGACCACTTTGACGCGGGTTTCCGAACCGACCACTTCGTCGCCGCGCTTGATGGCGCCGATGCGGCGGATATCCAGACGGACCGAGGCGTAGAACTTGAGCGCGTTACCGCCGGTGGTGGTTTCCGGGTTGCCGAACATCACGCCGATCTTCATACGGATCTGGTTGATGAAGATCACCAGGGTATTGGTCTTTTTGATGCTGCCGGTCAGCTTACGCAGCGCCTGGCTCATCAGGCGGGCGTGCAGACCCATCATTGAGTCGCCCATTTCCCCTTCGATTTCGGCGCGTGGCGTCAAGGCAGCCACCGAGTCGATGACGATAATGTCAACACCACCCGAGCGTACCAACATGTCGGCGATTTCCAGGCCCTGCTCGCCAGTGTCCGGCTGCGAGATGATCAGGTTCGGGACATCCACACCCAGCTTGCCGGCGTAGATCGGGTCCAGTGCGTGCTCGGCATCGATAAATGCCGCGGTACCGCCAGCACGTTGTGCAGCAGCGATGACCTGCAGTGTCAACGTGGTTTTACCCGATGATTCCGGGCCGTAGATTTCAACGACACGACCGCGCGGCAGGCCGCCGATACCCAGTGCCATATCGAGACCCAGCGAACCGGTGGAGACGGCCTGAATGCCCTGATCGATCTGAGCATCCCCCATCTTCATGATGGCGCCCTTGCCGAATTGCTTTTCGATCTGGGCAAGTGCGGCACCCAGTGCCTTGACCTTGTTTTCGTCCATGCTGACTTCCTTTTGAGAGATTGGAATGATTATTGCACACCACGAGAGTCTCGCTGGGTGAGACTCTCGTGCGGGGTCCTAAAATATATTTAAAAGCCGCAGGTTAGGCCAGTCGCCCGGTAGGGCGGTAAAATTCGCGCCCATGTCTCGAACCGGTATTCCCACATTCAGCGGCCTGAACGAACGGCAGCGCGAAGCCATTCTTTATCTGGACGGGCCGTTGCTGGTACTGGCCGGTGCCGGCTCGGGGAAGACCCGAGTGATTACCGAGAAGATCGTTCATCTGATCGAGACCTGTGAGATCAAACCACAGCAGATCGCCGCTATTACCTTTACCAATAAGGCGGCGATGGAAATGTCGGAACGGATCGCCAAGCGCATGGAAAAGGCGCCGAAGGGGTTGACCATCGCCACCTTTCACTCGCTCGGTCTGCGTATGGTGCGCGAGGAAGCCAAAACCCTGGGTTATAAACCGGGCTTCTCGATTTTCGATTCGGCGGATTGTCTGGGCATCATCAACGAACTCAGCGGCACGACCGACAAAGCCAAACTGCGCTGGCTGCAGACCACCATTTCGCTCTGGAAGAACGGCCTCGTGACCCCGAAGCAGGCGCTCGACAATGCCAAAGATGAAGAGGAAGCACTCGCTGCCCGCGTCTACATTGATTATGCCAACGCCCTGCACGCCTATCAGGCCGTCGATTTCGACGATCTGATCCGCCTGCCGGTCTCGTTGCTGCAGGATGATGCCGAGGCGCGTCAGCGCTGGCAGGATCGATTTCGTCATATTCTCGTTGACGAATATCAGGATACCAATACGGCCCAGTACCGTTTGCTGCAACAGCTGACCGGCGTCCGCGCCTCGTTTACAGCCGTCGGTGATGATGACCAGGCCATCTATGGCTGGCGGGGTGCCGATGTGGAAAACCTGCGTCGCCTGACCGAGGATTTTCCGCAGCTCAAAGTCATCAAACTGGAGCAGAACTACCGCTCCACCGGCAAGATACTGAATGCGGCCAATACGCTGATCCAGAACAACCCGAAGCTGTTCGCCAAGTCGCTGTGGTCCGAACATGGCCCTGGCGCCAACATTAACGTGATCGCCTGCGCCGAAGGCGAGGCTGAAGCCGAAACCGTGGTGATGAAGCTGCAGGGGCATCGCTTCGAACACCGTGCCAAATTCTCCGACTACGCCATTCTCTACCGCAGCAATCATCAGGCACGCGTCTTCGAACAGGCGCTGCGTCAACAGCGCATCCCGTATCTGCTTTCGGGCGGTCAATCGTTCTTCGACAAAGCCGAGATCAAGGATCTGCTCGCCTACCTGCGGCTCATGGTTAATGATGACGATGATCCGGCATTTATCCGGGCGGCGACCACGCCGCGCCGGGGGATCGGCAGCCAGACGCTCGCCACGCTCGGACGATACGCCGCCGAACGGCAGATTTCCCTGTTTGCGGCGCTCTTTGAAGAGGGCTTCGCCGCGCAGGTCAATAACCGTGTACTGCAGCCATTGCGGGAGTTCGGCGAATTCATCAACCGCTTCCAATGGCGCGCCCAGCGCGAATCAGCGGCAGACGTATTTCCCGATCTGCTGGCGGCGATTGACTACGAGAACTGGCTTTACGACCAGGAGGAAGCGCGCACTGCCGAAACCCGCTGGGGTAATGTGCAGGAGTTTCATGCCTGGATCACCAAAAAGAGCGATGACGACGGCAAAACACTGGCCGAGATCGTGCAGACCATGGCGTTGATGTCGCTGCTGGAACGCCGCGACCAAGGCGACGACATCGACGCCGTGCAGCTTTCGACGTTGCATGCCTCCAAGGGCCTGGAGTTTGGCCACGTTTTTCTGGTCGGCATCGAAGAAGGCATCTTGCCGCATCGCGAATCGCAGGAGCCGGAGAAGCTTGAGGAAGAGCGTCGCCTGATGTATGTAGGGATTACGCGCGCCCAGCGCAGCCTGCATATCACCTGGTGCGAGAAACGGCGCCAGGGTAAGGATCTGGTGCCCTGTGAACCCTCACGTTTCATCCAGGAGATGGGCTGCGAAACGGCCGCCTCGGCGAGTAAGACCGTCGCCGACAAATCGACCTCGTCGGCCAAACTGGATTTCCTCAAAGCCATGTTGCAAAAAACTAACCCGGACGGCTCAGAGGTTTAATCGCAAAGCAAAACAAAAGGGACGCCGTAGCGTCCCTTTCGTGTTTATAGCGGTTGAACTTACTTCGAACCGTCTACCATGTACTGAACAGCAGCCTTCACTTCGTCATCGCTCAGGCTGGCAGCGCCGCCGCGTGGTGGCATGGCACGGATACCGTTGATCGCATGGCTAACCAGCGTTGGCATACCTTGGCCGATACGACCTGCCCATGCCGCCTTGTCGCCGAACTTCGGGGCACCCATGACACCGGCACCGTGACAACCGGCACAAACGGTGTTGTAAACAGTTTTACCGTCTTTAGGACCGCCCGCGCCGCCACCGGCCTGCATTTCAATCTTGGCAACGGGTGCGATCCGCGATTCCACATCGTCGGCACTGCTCACGGCATCCGATTTGCCTTTGCCGCTCATTGAGAACGGCACGACAACGGCCATAAGAATCACCGCCAGAGCGATGGAGAGGTACATGATTTTGCTGCTGGAATTCTTGTCGGCCATGATCGATCCTGTGCGCGAAAAGTAAATGGGCGAATAAATAGCGAAAGATGGCGTAAGTATAACGGGAAAACCCCCTGCGGCGAACCAGGATTTGGACAGTCTCGTCAAAAACGGCTAGACTTCGCCCGCACGCGCTCGTAGCTCAGTTGGATAGAGTATTGCCCTCCGAAGGCAAGGGTCGCACGTTCGAATCGTGTCGAGCGCGCCAGAATTCTGGCCTGCCAATTTCCCGGACCAGGCGGGTCTTGTATAGAGGGGCGGTGGCTTGGATCGTACCGAACGCTTTTACCGCATCGACCAATTGCTGAATGACCAGCGTTGTTTGCCTTTTGAGACGATCCAGGCGGCGCTGGGTGTTTCGCGCGCGACTTTGCGGCGCGATCTGCAGTATCTGCGGGACCGCCTGAACGCACCGATTGTGTACGACCGCATCGGCGGTGGCTATCGCTTTGCCCGAGACGGGGCGCGGTCGCTGCAAGCGGCTGCGGGCCCGAAATATGAACTGCCGGGGCTCTGGTTCAATGCCAGCGAAATTTATGCGCTGCTGATGATGCAGCAGTTGCTCAACACGGTGCAGCCGGGCCTGCTGGGGCCGCATATTGCGCCGCTGCAGTCGCGGCTGTCGGCGCTGCTGGGGAGCCAGCAGAACAAGCCTGAAGATATTGAAGATCGCATTCGCATCGTGCATACGGGTCAACGCGCGCCGGAGCCCGCCAATTTTGCGCTGATTGCCTCGGCATTACTCAAGCGGCACCGTCTGAAGCTTCGGCACTGGCATCGTGGGCGTGATGAGACGACGACACGTGAGATTTCGCCGCAACGCCTTGTCTTCTATCGGGGCAATTGGTATCTGGATGCCTGGTGTCACTTGCGCAAGGATTTACGCAGTTTTGCCGTCGAGACACTGAGCGATGTTGAACTGCTCGACAAGAAAGCACACGAGGTCTCCGCAACGGTGCTGGA
This sequence comes from Fluviibacter sp., assembly GCA_048859965.1. GTDB lineage: Bacteria > Pseudomonadota > Gammaproteobacteria > Burkholderiales > Rhodocyclaceae > Fluviibacter. Next base: position 92,613 of record JBLIZO010000037.1, on the reverse strand, counting down.
TAGCCGAGTGCAGAATGGTTACGGTATTTTTGGCGGTGAACGCACCCAATGGGCGCAACTGCGTTTCACCCCGGCGCGGGCGCGCTGGGTGGCCGCCGAACAGTGGCACCCGGATCAGCGTGGCAATGTGCTGCCGGATGGCCGCTATCAACTGGATGTGCCGTACAGCATCGAGACTGAACTGGTGATGGATATTCTGCGTCATATGCCGGAGGTGGAGGTTGTGGGGCCGCCCGCTTTGCGTGACAAGGTGCGTGCCAAACTGGCCGAAGCGCTTGATCGGCATTCACCCTGATCGGTGACGGGCATGCGCATGGATCGGTTGCTGCAGCGATGCGGGTGGTGGGTGCTGCTGGTGTGCTGTCTTGGTGTGAGCGGTGTCGTGCAGGCACAGGAGATCGAGGCGCGGCTTTATTCCAATGCACCGATTGATTACAACTTTCTGGGTTTTGGTTTTAACCAGGTCAAAACCAGCAAGCATACGATCGATACGGAGGTCGTCAGCTATAACCGCACCTTTGATGTGTTCGGGCAATCAGGCAAGGTCAATGTGGTGGTGCCTTATGCGCAGTTGCACGGCACGACTACGGTGGGTAAACAGGTGGTGTCGGGTTCGGCGCAGGGGCTGACGGACCCGGTTGTCCGCCTGGCGGCGAATTTATATGGCGCGCCCGCGCTGACGGCGGCAGAGTTCAAGCATTACGTTCAGGATCTGATCGTGGGCGTGAACATTGCAGCAAGCATTCCCTGGGGCGAGTATCACAGCAACCAATTATTTAACGTGGGAGCGAACCGCTCATTTGTGCAGCCGGGTTTGGGCGCGTCGCAGGCAGTGGGCCCCTGGCGTTATGAGATTTCTGGCGATGCGACGTTCTTTACCGACAACGACAATTATCGCGGCGGCAATGTGCTGGCGCAGCACCCGCTTTACTCAACGACAGGTCATGTGATTTATTACTTTCCATCGACCGCATGGCTGTCGGCAGATGTGACCTATTTTTCGGGTGGGCAGTCTTTTGTGAATGGTCAACCGGCCAATAATCGCCAGGAGAGTTGGTTAATGGGCGCAACCCTGTCGATACCGGTCAACGCGCATAACGCGATCAAGTTCCATGCTGCGGATGGCGCCCTCGTTGGCGGCGGCCCGAGCTACACGATGTACGGTGTGGTCTGGCAATTTCGTTGGGGAGATGGTGGCCTGTAGGCGATTTGTTTACTTGATCGGGTAGCAGCCGCCCCGATCACCGGGTACGTAAACGCAACGATAATGCGTGCCCCGGCAATCGGCGTACCAACTCTGAATGCGATCAAAAGTGCCCGAGTCTTTGCTGGTGATCTTGACCTCGTTGGGGGTGCAGCCGACGGAGCGAGCGGTGCTGTCGCGCTCCCAGGCAGAGGATGAGGCGCAGCCGATAAGCAGTAAGCCAATGGTGAGCGAGGCTAAATCACGCGTGTGTCGCATCAGGGGTTGCTGAAGAGTTGACGGAACTGGATCGCTTCTGCGATATGTGCGGCGCCGATCTGTCGGGTGCCGGCCAGATCCGCGATGGTGCGGGCAACACGCAGCAGGCGGTGGTAAGCGCGGGCCGATAGGCCGAGGCGGCTGACCGCTTGATTGAGCAGTGTCTGGGCGGCGTTATCGAGCGTGGCATCAGTGTCCAGCGCTTTACCATCGAGACGCGCATTGACGGTACCTTGTCGGCGCAGAGCCATGGTCGTGGCTGCAACGACCCGCTCGCGGACCACGGCGGATTTTTCTCCCGGTGTCGTTTGCGTCAGATCGTCGGCAGATAGCGCCGGTACTTCGATGCATAGATCAATGCGATCAAGGAGCGGGCCTGATAATCGGTTGCGGTAGCGCTGAACCTGTTCCGGCGTGCAGCGGCAGGCCCGGGTCGGGTGGCCCTGGTAACCGCAGGGGCATGGATTCATGGCGGCCACAAGTTGAAATGCCGCTGGATAGGTTGCTCGGCGACTGGCGCGTGCGATATGCACTTCGCCGGTTTCGAGCGGTTCGCGTAACGATTCAAGCACCCGCCGATCAAATTCAGGCAGTTCGTCCAGGAAGAGTACGCCACCGGAGGCCAGCGAGATTTCGCCGGGCAGCGCCTGGCTGCCACCGCCAATCACGGCCGCAGGCGAAGCACTGTGATGCGGCGCCCGGAAGGGGCGTTCGCCAAAGTGCTCCGGGTTGAAAATACCGGCCAGCGAGAGCACGCTGGCTGATTCGAGTGCGGCCTCCCGCGTGAGCGGCGGCAGAATGCCCGGCAATCTTGTGGCCAGCATGGATTTGCCGGTACCCGGTGGGCCAAGCATCAACAAGGCATGGCCGCCCGTGGCGGCAATTTCCAGCGCGCGTCTGGCCTGGGCTTGTCCTTTCACGTCAGCCAGATCCGGGGTGTGCGTCAGGGGTTCGCGTGTTGGTGATTGTGGCGCGGGAAGTTGCGCTTCGCCCATCAGATGCGCGCAAACATCGCGCAGACTGTTGGCAATCCGGACGGATGCGCCCTCGGCGAGGGCGGCTTCCGAACCAGAGGCCTCGGGCAGAATCAGCGTATGGTCAGCATGGTGGCTGGCCAGCGCTAAGGCGAGCGCACCGCGCACGGGGCGCAGGCTACCGGTGAGCGAGAGTTCACCGGCAAACTCGTAATCATTCAAACCCAGCGCTGGCAGTTGGCCGGAGGCAGCGAGCAGACCAAGCGCAATGGGCAGATCGAAACGACCGGAATCCTTGGGCAGATCCGCTGGCGCCAGATTGACGGTGATGCGGCGCGCGGGAAACTCGAAACCCGAGCTGAGCAGCGCGGCGCGCACACGATCCCGCGCTTCGCGCACTTCGGCATCCGCCAGGCCGACCAGGCTGAAGGCGGGCAGGCCGTTGGCCACATGCACCTCCACCGTGACGGGTGGTGCGTGCAGGCCGTCCAGCGCTCGGGTCTGGATGAGCGCCAGCGACATATTTTACTGGCGGTGCTTTTCCTGAGCCTCGAACGCGTCCAGGCGGGCGGTGAGTTGATCCACCAGTTGGCGTGTACGGGCCAGCACATTGGCTTGCGTGTCGAACTCTTCGCGCGTGACCAAATCCAGCTTGCTGAAAAAGCTGCCCATCATCGACCGGACATTTTTCTCAATGTCGGCGGCCGGACTGTTGGCGATAAGGCCGGATACTTTCTGGGCGAAGTCTTCAAATACTTTGGTATCAATCATTTTGCCAACCTGTGTAGGTGCGAATGTGGGGCAGTCTAGCATGGGTCACTCAGACCGTTTCAAGGGGCGTTGCAGCAAGATGCGCACCAAAGAAGTGCAAGCACGGCGTCTTTGCGCTGTGCTGCTACAAAATGGTGCGTCCATCCTTGTGCATTGCCATAAAGCCCATTGTGGCGGCGCACAACGAATAAAAACAAGTGATTTAAACAAAACACGCACGAACATGATAAATAATTCGATGTAAAACAAGACGTTGTCTGTTTTTTGGAGAGAGAAATCTGAAACTTGGCACGGTCTGTGCTCATAAAAGCCCGTAGCAATTCTTTTCTCTCTTATTACAAAGGATGTGACCATGATGCTCAAGAAGACACTGATCGCCGCATCGCTGGCAGCCCTCTCGATGGCCGCGATGTCTGAAGAAGCCGCTGCGCCGGCCGCAGATGAAATCGCGTTAACCGCCAATATCGGTGTCGCGAGCAGCTACCGGTTCCGTGGTATCGACCAGACCTTTGGCCAGCCTGCGATTCAAGGCGGGTTTGATCTGGCCCTGCCGATGGGCTTCTATGTCGGTAACTGGAACTCGAACGTTAATGGTAATGCGGCCGGCATGCCCAATGGCAACATTGAAATGGATCTTTACGGCGGCTGGAAATATGCCTTCAACGAAGACTGGGGTCTGGATACCGGCCTCATCAATTACTTCTATCCGGGCAGCAACCCCGGCAGCAGCCCCTATGCGGGGTTAACCCAACCGAATCCGGTGGGCTACTCGATGAAGTCGGGCATGGTCTATAACCTGGAGTACTACCTCGGTGCCAACTGGAAGACCGTCAGCCTGAAGCAATCATTCGCACTCACGGACTATTTCAACGTTCAGGGCTTCAATGGTTCGAGCACATCGGGCTCGGGTTACACCGATCTGAAGGCCACCTATGACCTCAGCGAGGTGCATCCGATGCTGGCCGGTTTCGGTCTGCTGGGTCATGCCGGTTATTTCTACATGCGTAACTTCAGTCAGGCCAACTATGCCGATTGGGAGTTGGGCGTGACCAAAGATTTCGGCAATGGCTGGAACGCCAAGGTCTCCTACATCCAGGCGTCGACCAATGGCGATTGCAGCAAGGGTCAGTTCTATTGTTTTGCGCGCAATGGCTTGAATGCTGATGGCACCCCCAACGGCTCAACGGCCAATGCCGGTCGTGCAACTGCGATGGTCACCATCGGCCGCACGTTCTGATCAAGGAGTGGATCTATGAAACTCGTTACCGCAATCATCAAACCGTTCAAGCTGGATGAGGTCCGCGAGGCCCTCGCCGCTGTCGGTGTACAGGGTGTGACCGTGACCGAAGTCAAAGGCTTTGGTCGTCAGAAAGGTCATACGGAGCTCTATCGCGGCGCCGAATATGTCGTTGATTTCCTGCCGAAAGTGAAGCTGGAGGCCGCCGTGGCCGACAGCATTCTGGAGCAGGTGGTCGAGGCCATTGAAAAATCCGCGGCCACCGGCAAGATCGGTGACGGCAAGATTTTTGTCTTCCCGCTCGAAGAAGTGGTCCGTATCCGCACCGGCGAAACCGGTGAGACGGCACTGTAAACGGTTACCAAGGAGCTATTTATGAAAAAGGTTCTCGCAATGCTACTGCCGCTGCTGGCCAGCGGCGTGGCGCTCGCCGATCCGGCTGCTGCGGCACCGGTCGTTAACAAGGGCGACAACGCCTGGCTGCTTGTCTCCAGCGCGTTTGTCATTCTGATGTCCATCCCGGGTCTGGCCCTGTTCTACGGTGGCCTGGTTCGTCAGAAGAACGTGCTGTCGATCCTGATTCAGGTGTTTGTAGTGTTCGCTCTGATCTCGCTGTTGTGGGTGATCTACGGCTACAGCGTGGCATTCACCGAAGGTCATTCGCTCTATAACGCCTTCTTTGGTTCTTTCGACAAGATCCTGCTGAAGGGCATTACGCCAGATACCGTCACCGGTACCTTCTCGAAGGGCGTCGTGCTGCCGGAACTGACCTTTGTGGTCTTCCAGGGTGCGTTTGCTGCCATCACCTGTGCGCTGATTGTCGGCGCCTGGGCGGAGCGCATCAAGTTCTCGGTTGTGCTGATCGGTCTGACGGCATGGTTCACGCTGGCATACATCCCGATCGCCCACATGGTGTGGTTCTGGGCGGGCCCGGATGCCTACACCTCGGCTGAAGCCGCCGAAGCGGCGACTGCCACCGCAGGCTGGTTGTTCCAGAAGGGTGCGCTTGATTTCGCCGGTGGCACGGTCGTGCATATCAACGCCGCAATCGCGGGTCTGGTCGTTGCCTTCATGGCCGGTAAGCGGATCGGTTACGGCCGTGAAGCCATGTCGCCGCACAACCTGACCTTCACCATGATCGGCGCGTCGCTGCTGTGGTTCGGTTGGTTCGGTTTTAACGCCGGCTCGGCGCTCGAAGCCAACGGTACGGCATCGCTCGCTTTCGTGAACACCTGGGTGGCGACCTCGGCTGCAACGCTGTCATGGCTGTGCGCCGAATGGCTGATCAAGGGTAAGCCGTCGATGCTGGGCGCTGCTTCTGGCGCCGTGGCGGGTTTGGTGGCTATTACTCCGGCGGCCGGTTTTGTCGGTGTCGGCGGTGCGCTGATTATGGGCCTGATCGCTGGTGTCGTGTGTCTGTGGGGCGCTACGGGCCTGAAGAAGCTGCTCAAGGTGGATGATTCGCTCGACGTCTTCGGTATTCACGGCGTCGGTGGCATCACCGGTGCGCTGCTGACGGGTGTGTTTGCTGACCCAGCGCTCGGTGGCTCGGGCATTTTCGATTACGTGACCAACGCCGTTGCCGAAGGTTACTCGATCGCTGATCAGGTTGTGATTCAGGCAACTGCTGTCGGTACAACGATTCTGTGGTCGGGTGTTGTGGCCTTCGTGGTCTTCAAGATCCTCGACATCGTTATCGGTCTGCGTGTTCCGGAAGATCAGGAACGTGAAGGTCTGGACGTCTCTTCCCACGGTGAAACGGCATATCACGATTAATGGTCGGTCGTTTTATGCACAGGTAATCCCCCTCGGTTTCTCCTCTCCGTGTGGATTTGGCGGGTTCTTCGGAACCCGCCTTTTTTTCTGGGAGAAGCTTAGAGGGTTCCTGGGCCGATCATGATACTGCGGCGGGCGATTTGTACTTCAAGGACAAATAAGCCCAATGCGCCAATCAGCATGACCATCGCAGCCGCGAACAGTAAAGCGATCGCGCCGCCAATCTGCACGTCGGCGTAAGTACCGACAAAGATTGTGAACACGACGGCGCAAACGAAAAATGCGGAAAGGGAACAAAGCGTAATCGCATGATGAATAATGCTCAACCGTTTGCGGAGGCTGTTTAGTTCGGCGGCGTAATTCGAGGCGTCCTTACCATCCTCAACCCAGCCATCGATGCGGTGGGCACGATCAATCACACGCCCCATACGGGTGGTGAGTACTGAAAGAATGGCACCTACACCGGTGAGCAGAAAAACCGGCGCAACGGCCAACTGGACGACATGGGCGATGTCAGAAATTCCGGGACTGGTCAGCATGCGTGTATTCCTGAGTGGTGGACGAAATACCCGTGCCGGGTCAGCCGGCGCAGATTTAGCGGAAGACGATGGTCTTGTTGCCGTGAATGAGCACACGGCCTTCCAGGTGGTTACGTAGGCCGCGCGCCAGCACCGTCTTTTCAATATCCTTGCCGTAGCGAACCATGTCTTCTACCGAGTCGGAGTGATCGATACGGATGACGTCCTGCTCGATGATCGGACCTTGATCCAGATCGGCCGTCACATAGTGGCATGTCGCACCGATCAGTTTGACGCCGCGTTCCCAGGCCTGGTGATACGGCTTGGCACCGACAAAAGACGGCAGGAACGAGTGGTGGATGTTGATGATACGGCCAGAGAATTGTGCGCAAAGTTCCGGTGACAGAATCTGCATGTAGCGGGCCAGTACCATCACATCGGCCTGGGCTGCCGTGCACAGTTCGCTAATGCGACCGTAGGCTTCCACCTTGTTATCCGGGGTGACCGGTACGTAATGGAAAGGTATACCATGCCACTCGACAAAGCCGCGCAGCGTCTCGTGGTTCGAGATGATGCAGGGGATGTCGATATCCAGTTCTTTGGACTGCCAGCGTGCCAGCAGATCGTAAAGACAATGTTCCTGCTTGGAAACCAGAATGACCACGCGCTTGCGCTTAGCCGAGTCCGAGATCTTCCAGGTCATGTCGAATTCGTCGGCTACCGACTTAAAGGCAACGCGCAGACCTTCCAGATCGAACGGCAGTGAATCGGCTTTGATTTCCAGACGCATGAAATAGGCGGCAATGCCTTCGTCGTTGGGCGGCTCGGAATGCAGGGTGGTTTCAAGAATCCAGCCGCCATGTTTGGCAAAGAAGCCGGAAACGGCAGCCACAATGCCTACTCGGTCCGGGCAGGAGGCGGTGAGTGTGTAGAAACGTTCGCGATGCATGCGCCGACTCAACCTTCTTAAATGCGTGCCGAAGCGCTACGGATTGCGTCGTTCAGTTCGGTGTAGTTCATGGTGACCGGGAATTGCGGGAATTCGCGGATCACATTTTCTGGTGGGTGGAACAGAATGCCGGCATGGGCTTCGCCCAGCATGGCGGTGTCGTTGTACGAGTCACCGGCAGCCATCACCTTGAAGTTCAGACCCTTGAAGGCCTTCACGGCGGCACGCTTCTGATCCGGCATACGCAGGTGGTAGTTGACCAGCATGCCGTCGGTATCGGCTTCCAGCTTATGGCAGAACAGTGCGGGCATATTCAGCTGATTCATCAGCGGCATGGCAAATTCGTAGAAGGTGTCCGATAGGATAATCACCTGGAAGTCCTGACGCAGTTGGTCCAGAAAATCTTTGGCGCCCGGCATCGGGCCCATCTCGGCGATGACCTTCTGGATGTCTGGCAGGCCGAGTTTGTGCTCGCGCAGGATATCCAGGCGGTACTTCATCAGTTTGTCGTAGTCCGGTTCATCGCGCGTCGTGCGACGTAGCGCCTCGATGCCCGTACGACCGGCAAATTCGATCCAGATCTCCGGAACGAGGACACCTTCTAGATCAAGACAGACGATTTGCACGGCGGGGCTCCCGATAAAAGTGGACATAAACAGGGCTAAATTTTACCCGATGCGGCTCGCCTGCCCTACAATGCGGGCGCATGAAACGTTTTTTTGCTGCATTTTCCGTCCAGAAAGTGATACGGCGTTCTCGCTGGAGCCCCGCTCGTCTGTGCTTGGGGCTGTTGGTCTGCACGTCGACCGCTTGGGCCGCATCGCAGCAACCGCCCGTTTTTGATCCGGTCGCCATCGATGCCCGTGATCAGGAAGCCAAGACGCTGAAAGAAGAAGGCAAGGCGATTCGTGCAGCGGCGGATGCCCAGTTGGAGATCGATACCTGGAACTGCTATAGCAAAGTTCTGGTGAACCGCTGTATCGATAAAGCGAAGGATCGGCGCTACGAAGAACGCGAAAAGGCTCGTGAAATCGAGGCGCGCGCGGCGGTTATTGATCGCGAAGTCCGCGAGCAGCGGCTGATCAATCAACTGGCGAATCCGCCAGCAGAACTGCGTCAGCCTAATCCGCCGGCCGGCGCCATCAAGAAGGCCATCGATGAAGGCAAGACGCTCAAACAGGTCGAGCAGGAGCAGAAGATTCGCGATGCCGAACAGTCGGCGACCCCGCTGAAGACCGACGCCGAGATTCAGGCGGCGTCGGCCGAGCGTGACCGTAAAGCCGCCGAGAAGCGCGCCAAGCGCGAAGCGGCCGATCAGCAGCGGGCAGCCGAAAAAGCGGCGTATGAGGCGCAGCAGGCAATTAAAAATCAGAAACCCTAGAAAACGTACTCTCAGTCAGTTGCCTGGGTCGCGGCGCCCAACCTCGCCGGATGTGCATTGCAATGTAGATAGTAGTGTGATGAGATGGCATCGGCTTGTCTGACGAGCTTATATTCATAATAACCAGGGAGAGGCATCATGATTACAGAAGCACAGGTCAACCAGGCCCAGCAGGCATGGTGCGATGGTTTGATCAATATCGGTGCGGTGTACCGTCAAGGCGGCGATTACCGGGCGGCCGCAGCGGCAGCCATTGATGCGCTGTACGATTACAAGGATGGCACGGTATTTTTCAAGCCCACACTTGCTCATGGCGCCAATACCTTTCGTCCCACGCGCGCGGGGGCGCTGGCCTATTTTGTCGGTGGCGATGCCAATTTCCCTGATGATGCGGGCTTTGCGCTGCAGGTCTGGAAAAAAGTCTGGTACGACAATAACGCTGCAGAGAACGGCATCCAGATTCACGGCGACATTGCGATCACCATGGGGAATGTTTATCTCGTGAATGAGAAGGGCGATGAAGTGATGGTTGATAAGACATTTGTCTTCCGTCGTTGCGCCGATGGTCAGCTCCGTCTGTGCGTTCATAAATCAGCATTGCCCTATACCCCGGCTTAGGTTGGATGACAGGCAGCAGCACAAGACAAATGGCCTGCTGAAATTGGCTTCACCGCATCCGCGAGGAAGGGCGTTATGAATATCCGTCAAGGTATTTCAGGGGATCTGTTTGGCGGTCTGACCGCCGCTATCGTTGCGTTGCCGATGGCGTTGGCCTTTGGCGTACAGTCCGGCATGGGGGTTATGGCCGGGCTGTACGGCACCATAATCCTGGGGGTGTTGGCGGCAATTTTTGGGGGGACGCCGACGCAGATCAGCGGGCCGACTGCACCGATGACGGTGGTGTCCAGCACGATCGTCGTCGCTGAAATTGCCTACTTTGGTTCGCTGGAGCTGGCATTGCCGGCGATCGTGGTGACCTTTGTGCTGGTTGGGGTGCTGCAGATACTGATGGGGCTGGGCAGAATGGGGGAGTATGTGCGTTACATGCCTTACCCCGTGATCTCCGGGTTTATGACCGGTATCGGTCTGATCATGATCGTGACCCAGCTGTTCCCCATGATGGGCCTGCCCTCGGCAGGCTCTCCCCTGAATACCGTGCTTGCTTTCTGGGGGGCGCTGAATCAACTGAATGTGTCAGCGGTACTGTTGGGTTTGGGCACGATTGCGACGATTTACCTGTTTCCGAAGATCACCAAGGCGGTGCCTGCGTCTCTGGTTGCTCTGGCACTGTTCACGTTGTTGTCCGCGGTCCTGAATTTGCAGGTGCCTCTTATTGGCGATATACCGCGCGGTCTGCCGGATTTGCATCTTGATACGTTTCTACGGATGGACTGGCCCGACTTTTCGGTCATTATTTTTACCGCATTGACACTGGCCAGTCTGGGGGCGATTGAGTCCTTGCTGACCTCGGTGGTGGCGGATAACATGACCCGCACGCAGCACAACTCCAACCGGGAGCTCATCGGCCAAGGGATTGGTAATGCGGTGTCTGCCCTGTTCGGTGGCTTGCCGGGTGCGGGTGCGCCAATCAGAACGGTCGTCAATATCCGGTCTGGGGGGCATTCGCGGCTATCGGGCGTGGCGCATGGTCTGATTCTGTTGGTGATCACGCTGGGGGCCGGCAAGTATGCCGCCCTGATTCCGCTGCCCGTACTGGCTGCGATTCTGATGACGGTCGGTATCGGCATCATCGATTACCGTAGCTTGCGGGATCTGCGATCCATTCCGCGTGCCGACATGGTGATTATGCTGAGCGTGGTGTTGCTCACCGTCTTCGTGGATCTATTGCAGGCCGTCGCGGTGGGGATGGTGATGGCTGCCCTGTGGTTTATGAAGCATATGGGTGACCTGGCGGAAGATAAGTCACAAGGGCAATTGTTGCCGCAGGACAAGCGCACAGCCTTACCGCGCGAACAGGATTGGTTGCGTGGGTACGAAGGGTGTGTGTATCTGCAGCGTTTTGATGGGCCGATTTTCTTCGGTTTTATCTTCGGCTTTAACCGGATTATTCGCGAGATGCCCGAGGTCAAAACCGTGATCTTCTGCCTGGAGAATGTGCCTTATATTGATCAAAGCGGTCTGTATGCGTTCGAGGATGCCATCACCAACCTCCAGCAAGCAGGTATTGATGTGGTGTTTTGCGCATTGCAGGATCAACCCCGCGGCATGTTGGAGAAGATCGGGCTGATTCCCAATCTCGTGCCGCCCGACAAGATCATCACGCGTCTTGAGGATTTCGCTTCAACGCAGTGAGCAACTGGGCTGCGGCAGCGCGGCCCAGTCACGGGAATCAGTTGAGACCCTGCGAGGCGAGGTAATCCTCGTAATTGCCCTGGAAATCAATGACCGAATGATCCGGTTTGATCTCGATGATGCGCGTCGCCAGTGATGACACGAATTCACGGTCATGCGAGATAAAAACCAGTGTGCCTTTGAACAGGTCCAGCGCGGTGTTCAGCGATTCGATGGATTCCATATCCAGGTGATTGGACGGTTCATCCATCAGCATGACGTTTGAATGCAGCAGCATCATGCGGCCGAACATCATACGGCCCTGCTCGCCCCCGGAAATGACTTTGACCGGTTTCTTCACGTCATCGCCGGAAAAGAGCAGGCGACCCAATGTGCCACGGATCAGCGTTTCTACATCCGAGCCTTCGTAACCGCCGGCGCGCACATAACCCGAAATCCAGTCGGTCAGATTCTCGTCAGAAGCGAAATCGGCCGCGTGGTCCTGGGCGAAGTAGCCGATCTTGGCTTTCTCGGTCCACTTGATGGTGCCGGCCGTTGGGGCGAGCTCGCCCTGCAGCAGCTTGAGCAGCGTGGTTTTACCGACGCCGTTTTCACCGATGATGGCGATCTTTTCGCCACCGTTGATGTTCAATGACAGATTCTTGAACAACGGCTCGTTGTCCGGATAGGCAAAGCTCAGGTTTTCGATTTCGACGGCCTGACGGTGCAGTTTGTCTTTGTCGTCGAAGTCAAAACGGATCCACGGGTACTGGCGCGACGACGGCTTGACGTCTTCCGGTTTCAGTTTGTCGATCAGCTTGAGACGGCTGGTGGCCTGCTTGGCCTTCGAAGCGTTGGCCGAGAAGCGGCGTACGAAAGTCTGCAGTTCGGCAATGCGTTCCTTGGCCTTGGCGTTGGCGTTGGCCTGGCGTTCTCGGGCCTGTGTCGACGCTTCCATGAAGTCGTCATAGTTGCCGGCATAGGTGGTGATTTTGCCGTAGTCCAGATCGGCCATGTGCGTACACACCTGATTCAGGAAGTGGCGGTCATGGGAGATGATGATCATGGTGGCGTTGCGCTCGTTGAGCACGTCTTCCAGCCAGCGGATGGTATTGATGTCCAGGTTGTTGGTCGGTTCGTCGAGCAGCAGGATATCCGGGTTGGCGAACAGCGCCTGCGCCAGCAACACGCGCAGCTTCCAGCCCGGCGCCACTTCGCGCATCGGGCCATTGTGCTTGTCCGTCGGGATGCCAACGCCCAACAACAGCTCGCCGGCGCGGGCTTCAGACGTGTAACCGTCGTATTCGGCGAACTTCACTTCCAGCTCGGCCGCTTTCATGTAATCGTCTTCTGTGGCTTCCGGGTTGGCGTAGATGGCATCGCGTTCCTGCATGCAGGCCCACATTTCTTCATGTCCCTGCAGCACCACATCCAGCACACGCTGATCTTCGTAGGCAAACTGGTCCTGGCGCAGATAGGCCATGCGTTCGTTCACGTCTTTGGTCACGTTACCGGCAGACGGTTCAAGCACGCCGCACAGGATCTTCATGAACGTCGATTTACCGGCGCCGTTGGCGCCGATCAGGCCATAGCGGTAGCCCTCGCCAAATTTGACCGAGACGTTTTCAAACAGGGGTTTGGCCCCGAACTGCATGGTGATATTGTTGGCGACGAGCATGGGTGGTCCAGTAATGCGTGGCGGCCATCATGTCAGAGCAGTGACGGCCGTTAAGACAATGTTTTTAAAGCCGACATTCTACCAGTCAGCACGCTGCGGTGCGGCACCGGGTCGGTGCGCATGCGGTACACTTGCATCATGGTTCCCAATCTGACGACGGCGCTTGCCGGTCCCCTCCTGGCGCTGGAGCAGCGCTTTCTGGATCAGACGACTGCGATTGAGCGGTGGTTTCGGTGTGCGTGGCAGGATCACACGCCCCCGTTTTATGCCTCGGTTGACCTGCGTAATGCCGGATTCAAACTGGCGCCGGTGGATACGAACCTCTTCCCCGGTGGCTTCAATAATCTGAACCCGGCGTTTTATCCGCTCTGCATACAGGCAATTCAGACCGCGATTGAAAAATATTGCCCCGACGCGCGTAACCTGTTACTGATTCCTGAAAACCACACGCGTAACCAGTTCTATCTCAAGAACGTGGCCACATTGACCGGAATTCTGCGCCAGGCCGGCCTGAACGTGCGGCTGGGCTCCGTATCGCCAGAAATCACGGTGCCGACGACGCTGGCGCTCGACGATGGGCAGACGCTGCATTTGGAACCGTTGCAGCTCAGGAGTGGGCGATGGGGTGTCGATGGCTTTGACCCGTGCATGGTGCTGCTCAATAACGATTTGTCAGCCGGTGTGCCTGATACGCTGCAGGCACCGACCGGCCAGATATTGATTCCGCCGGTGCATGCCGGCTGGCATGTACGGCGCAAGAGCCAGCACTTTGCGGCCTATGATCGTGTTGCTACGGATTTTGCGGCATTGGTCGGCATCGACGCCTGGAATATCAATCCCTATTTTGCGACCTGTGAAGATATCAACTTTCACGAACGCGTCGGCGAAGATTGTCTGGCAGCGCGCGTTGATGAACTGCTGGGCCGTATCCGTGCCAAATACCGCGACCATGGCATTGATCGCGAGCCTTATGTGGTGGTCAAGGCCGATGCCGGCACCTACGGCATGGGTGTCATGACGGTGCGCGATGCCAGCGAGGTGATCGGCCTCAACCGCAAGCAGCGCAACAAGATGAGTGTCATCAAGGAAGGCATGGAGGTCTCCTCCGTGATTATTCAGGAAGGTGTACCGACCCTGGAAACGATTGATGAGGCCGTGGCCGAGCCGGTGGTGTACATGATGGATCGCTTTGTCGTGGGCGGTTTCTACCGCGTCCATGAGGCGCGGGGCGTCGATGAGAATCTCAATGCGCCGGGGATGCATTTCGTGCCGCTGGCATTTGAGACCGGGTGCAACCTGCCGGATTACAGTGCGAATCCGGATGCACCGCCCAACCGTTTTTACGCCTATGGCGTGATCGCCCGTCTGGCATTGATGGCGGCCTCGCTGGAACTGGAAACCACGGACCCCTTCGGGGATTGATCGGTGGCGCTGCCTCGCGCGTTTGCACGGCTTGTCGCAGCGCTGCTGCTGGGCATGGCTCTGACGGCTTGTGGCGAAAAAAAGCCGATTAGCCGCGAATCGTTTGTGTTCGGCACGCGTGTCGAGGTGCAGGTTGCCGATAATCTGCCGGAGCCACAGATACACGCCGCCATCGCACAGGTGCTGGGTGAGTTTGATCGTCTGCACCGCACCTATCATGCGTGGCAACCTTCCGAGCTGACACAACTCAATGAGGCGCTGGCGCATGGGCGACGTTTGCGCGTCTCACTGGAAATGGCCGATTTGCTGCGGGAGGCCCAGGGGTACGCGCGACAGTCGGACGCCTTGTTTGATCCGGGTATTGGCCGCTTGATTGCGCTCTGGGGCTTTCATGCCGACAGCTATGCCGCTCAACGGCCCGATCCGGCGGCAGTCAGGGCATGGTTGGCGTCGTCACCATCGATCCTGCAGCTTCATGTCGAAAGCGATGCCAATGGCGGCTGGGTAAGCAGTACAAACCGCCAGGTGTCGCTGGACTTTGGCGGTTCGCTCAAGGGCAAAGCATTGGATCGGGCAGCGGAGATTCTTCGCGCTGCGGGTGTGCACAATGCGTTGATCAACATCGGTGGGAACGTCATGGCACTGGGCACCCGTGATGGCCATGCCTGGCGTGTGGCGGTCCAGGCGCCGCGCGCTGCCGGTCCGCTGGCGGTGCTGACACTGAAGCGTGGTGAGGCGATCGGTACGTCGGGCGACTATCAACGCTATTTCGAGGCCGATGGTCAGCGTTTTCCACACCTGCTGGATCCTCGCACCGGTTACCCGGCGCCGGGAACGCAGGCGGTGACCATTGTGGTGGATGGCCCCGATGCAGGGGTACGCTCGGATGCGCTGAGCAAACCGGTCTTTATCGCCGGGGAAGCTGGCTGGGAGGCCATGGCAAAGCGATTGGGTCTGACGCAGGTGATGCGGGTGGACGCTCTGGGGCGGGTCAGCGTGACGGCGCCGTTGGCTGATCGGCTGAAATTTATGCCACATGATGGCAAACTGCCGGATATCCGACGTATTGAATGACATGCATGACTGAACAAAACGCAAATCCTGTAGGCATTCTGCTATTGACGCACGGCCGTCTTGGCGAGGCGCTTATTGAGTGTGCACGCCATGTGCTTGGCGGCAGGGTACCCGAACAGATCGCTGTTCTGTCGGCTGGACAGGATGAGCCGGTGGACGAGGTAGAGGCCAAGGCGCGCCAACTATTGACCACGTTAGACCTGGGCGGTGGCGTACTGGTCCTGACCGACCTGCTGGGTGCCACCCCGGCTCGCGTGGCGGCGCGGCTGATCGAACCAGGCAAGGTGGAGGCGCTGTCGGGTGTGAGCCTACCCATGGTGCTTCGCGCCATCAATTACCGTAACCGCTTGCTGTCGGCGTTGGTCAAGAAAGCGCTGCTGGCTGGTACCGAGTGCACGTTGGCCATGACGGCTGCCGATGCCGGTTGATTTCTATCGCGCTGATGAAAGAACGCTTATGACCACGATTCGCCAGGATGTCGAGATCATCAACAAGCTGGGCCTGCATGCGCGGGCCTCAGCCAAATTCACGCAACTGGCAGGCACCTTTGGCTGTGACGTCTGGCTCGAGCGCAATGGTCGTCGTGTGAACGGCAAGAGCATCATGGGGGTCATGATGCTGGCTGCCGGCAAAGGTACCACGGTCACACTGGAAACCGATGGGGACGATGCCGAGGCGGCGATGGTGGCGTTGGTCGGCCTGATCAACGATTATTTCGGCGAAGGCGAATAGAAGCGAGAGGGTTGCGTCCATGAGTTTTACCCTGCACGGTCTTGGCGTCTCCGGCGGCATTGCCATTGGTCATGCCCAGTTGCTATCGCACGCGACACTGGAGGTCGCGCACTTGACGCTGCCGACACGGCAGTTGGAGAAAGAAGTCGCCCGTTTCGAGAAGGCCGTGGAACGGGTGCGCGTCGAACTTGATGAGCTGCGCGGCGATATGGTTGAGTCGGCTGCCGAGATGCGGGCGTTTATCGATGTGCATGCCCTGATTTTGCAAGACCCCGAACTGGTCGATGTGCCTAAAGCCCTGATTCGTGAGCGTGGTTGCAACGCCGAATGGGCTTTGGTGCAGCAGATGGATGCACTGGTCAAACAGTTTGATGCGTTTGATGACCCCTATCTGCGCGAACGCAAGACTGACGTGGTGCAGGTGGTTGAACGCGTCATCAAGGAGCTGATGGGCCGTTCCGGCAAAATCGGTCGGTCGAGTAAAACCACCAAAGGCGTCAAGGAGGAGGAACAGATTATCGTGGCACACGATCTGCCACCCTCCGACTTGATCAGCTTCAAAGAACACCGGTTCGCCGCCTTTGTGACCGATGTCGGTGGGGCGACCTCGCACACGGCCATTCTGGCCCGTAGTATGGCCATTCCGGCGGTCGTCGGTCTACGTGGCGCGCGTGAAGCTATCAAGGATGGTGAACTGCTCATCGTTGATGGCTACCGGGGTGTCATCATCATCAACCCCGATGAGCGGGTGCTGGAAGAATATCGTCTGCGTAAAACGCAGATCGAGCTGGAGCGCAGCAAGCTCAAGCGCCTCAAAAAAGCGGAGTCCTTGACGCTCGACGATGTGCGTATCGATCTGCTCGCCAACATTGAGCTGCCGGACGACGTGCAGGCGGCGAAGGATAATGGTGCCGACGGCATCGGGCTGTTCCGTACGGAGTTTCTGTTTCTGAATCGGCGCGAAGTGCCTTCCGAAGACGAGCAGTATGAGGCGTATCGCAAGGTGGTTAAAGGTATGGCCGGTAAGCCGGTCGTTATCCGAACCTATGATCTGGGCGCCGACAAAACCTTTGATCAGGCACGCAGCGCGATCAACCCGGCGCTTGGTCGTCGGGGTATCCGCCTGTCGCTTTCCGAACCGGCCATGTTCGGCATCCAGTTGCGCGCTATTTTGCGCGCGGCACGATTTGGCCCGGTACGCGTTCTCATTCCTATGATCTCAAACGTGCAAGAGGTTGAGGCGACGCGAGCGGCGATCGAGCGGGCGCGTGAAGAGTTGCGTGATCGGCGTGTGGCTTACGGCGAAGATATTCAACTGGGCGGCATGATCGAGATTCCTGCGGCAGCCCTGGCGCTCAATATGTTTCTGAAGCGTCTGGACTTCGTTTCCATCGGCACGAATGATCTGACGCAGTACACCTTAGCGATCGATCGTGGCGACGAAGAGGTCGCGGATCTCTACGACTCACTGCATCCGGCGGTGCTGATGCTCATCGCGCACACCCTGGCCGGTGGTGAAAAAGCCGGTGTGCCGGTATCCATCTGTGGCGAGCTCGCGGGCAACCCGAAGCTGACACGGTTGTTGCTGGGCATGGGGCTGCGCCACTTCTCGATGCATCCCTCACAAATTCTCGAGGTGAAGCAGCAGATTCTGACCTCGGATGTAGGACAATTAGCGCCCATGGTGCGCAAATTGCTGCGTATTGACGATCCTGCCCAGATCCGTGAGCAGATTCGTCGCCTGAATTCGACACCGGCCGATCATTCGGCCCGTTAACGGTTATCTTCATGAACGATGTTTTTGCCGGCTCTGTCGGCCTGGTTCGGCCACAAACTTTTCAGTGCAGTGACCCACTGCCGCTGAAGAGTGGCGCTGTGTTGCCGGCATTTTCTCTGGTTTATGAAACCTATGGCACGCTCAATGCCGATGCCAGCAATGCCGTATTGGTCTGCCATGCGCTTTCCGGCAACCATCATGTTGCCGGATATCACGATGCCGATAACCGTGAAGAAACGACCGGCTGGTGGGATAACCTGATCGGGCCGGGAAAACCGCTGGATACCAACAAATTCTTTGTCGTTGGCGTGAACAATCTGGGGGGCTGTTACGGCTCCAGTGGGCCGAATACGGTCAATGCCAAAACCGGCAAACTCTACGGTGCAGATTTCCCGGTGGTCACCGTGGAAGACTGGGTCGATGCTCAGGCGCGACTGGCTGACTACCTGGGCATACAGTGCTGGGCTGCCGTGGTCGGCGGTTCGCTGGGCGGTATGCAGGCCATGCAATGGACACTGACCTTTCCCGACCGTCTGCGTCACGCCGTTGTGATCGCCTCGGCGCCCAAGTTGACCGCACAGAACATCGCGTTTAATGAAGTCGCCCGCCAGGCAATTCTGACGGACCCCGATTTCCATGGGGGGCACTATTACGAACAGGGCGTGGTGCCGGCGCGTGGTCTCAAGCTGGCGCGCATGCTTGGCCATATCACCTATCTGTCCGATGACCAGATGGCCGAGAAGTTCGGTCGTTCGCTCAAGGACGGTGCGCTCAAATACAGCTATGAGACCGATTTCCAGATCGAATCGTATCTGCGCTATCAGGGCGAAAAATTCTCGGGCTACTTTGATGCCAATACCTATCTGCTGACCACCAAGGCGCTGGATTATTTTGATCCCGCCGCCCAGGTAGGCGGTAGTCTGGACGATGCGTTGGCCAAGGCGAAAGCTGACTTTCTGGTCGTCGCCTTCACGACTGACTGGCGTTTTTCGCCCGAGCGCAGCCGCGAAATCATGACGGCGCTCGTGCACAACGGCCGCCGTGTCAGCTACGCCGAAATCGACAGTGTGCATGGTCATGATTCGTTCCTGCTCGACGATGCCCAGTACCACGCCGTATTGCGGACCTACTTCGAGGAGGTGGTGCTATGAGTACCGCTAAGACGCCCAGGCCCGTGCGCCTTGACCTGGTCACACTGCGCGCCGACCTCGATGCCATTGCTGGCTGGATTGCGCCGGGCGAGCGTGTGCTCGACCTCGGTTGCGGTGATGGCACGCTGTTGCGGCGCTTAATGGATGAGAAGCAGGTCGTCGGTTACGGTATCGAGAAGGACCCGGTCTGCGTGCTGGAATGCCTGAAGTCCGGTGTCAACGTCATTCAGGTCAATCTGGAACGCGGTCTGGCCGGTTTCGAAAATGGTGCCTTTGATCACGTCATCATGTCGTTGTCGCTGCAGATGATCCAGAACACGGTAGGTCTGCTGAATGAATTATTGCGCGTTGGTCGCGAGGCGGTGGTGTCGTTTCCGAACTTCGGTTATTACACACACCGTCAGGCCATCCTCAAGGGCCGCATGCCTGTCTCCGAGAGCCTGCCGTATCAGTGGTTTGATACGCCGAATGTCCGGTTTTTTACCATTGCCGATTTCGAGGCGCTGTGCGCCGAGCAGGGCATCGTCATTCACGAGATTGTTGCGCTGGATAACGGCGCGCGCGTGTATGACGACGTCAATTTTCTCGCCGACACCGCGATCTGCCGCCTGGGGCGTGTATGACTGAGGTTGCCGACGACAAGAAACCCGCCATGTGGCGCGCCCTGTGGACGCGCCACATGGCTATTTGCGTCCTGATCGGCTTTGCGTCGGGGCTGCCGCTCTATCTGCTGCTGAATCTGGTGCCCGCCTGGTTGCGCTCAAGCGGCGTCAACCTCAAGACCATTGGCCTCTTCGCACTGATTCAGTTTCCCTATACCTGGAAATTCATCTGGGCACCGTTGCTCGACCGCTATGGACTCAACTTCCTGAAGCTGGGTCGGCGTCGCGGCTGGATGCTGGTCACCCAACTGGGCCTGGTCGGCGCCATCGGTGCGCTTGGCGGGCTGGACCCGCAGACAGAGATCGGCAGCATTATGCTGATTGCTGCGTTGGTCGCGGTGTTTTCTGCGACCCAGGATATTGCGCTGGACGCTTTCCGGCGTGAACTGCTGTCAGATGCCGAGCTGGGTTTGGGTAACTCAGTGTTCGTCAACGCCTATCGTGTTGCGGGGCTGGTGCCTGGCTCGGTGTCGCTGATTCTGGCTGATCATTTGCCGTGGCAAGAGGTCTTCTGGGTGACGGCGGCCTTCATGGTGCCTGGCATCATGTGTACTTTTTGGGTGAGCGAACCCGCGGCCGACGATCTGGCCCCGCGCACGTTGCGGCAAGCAGTCGTTGAGCCCTTCAATGAGTTTATCAACCGTGCGGGTTGGCGGAGCGCGCTCATGGTTCTGGCGTTTATTTTCTGCTACAAGCTCGGTGATTCGCTGTGTACCGCGCTGGCGACGCCGTTTTATCTCGATATGGGTTATGCCAAGAGTGAGATCGGTTTGGTCGCCAAAAATGCAGGCCTGTGGCCGGCGGTGATTGGTGGTTTGCTGGGTGGTTTGTGGATGGTGAAGCTCGGTATCAACCGCGCGCTCTGGTTGTTCGGCGTCGTTCAGGTGGTCTCGATTTTCGGTTTCGCCTGGCTGGCCGCGCTGGGGCCGCAGCCAGATATCGGCAGCGGGCAACTCTGGAATCTGGCGTGGGTCATTGGCTTTGAAGCACTGGGTGTTGGCCTCGGCACGGCAGCCTTCGTCGCCTTTATCGCGCGCGCCACAAATCGTGCTTATACGGCCACGCAATTCGCGCTGTTCACCAGCCTGGCGGCAGTGCCGCGCACATTGGTCAATGCGTCAGCAGGCTGGCTGGTAGAGCAGCTCGGGTGGCTGGGGTTTTTCTGGCTATGCGCGGCCCTGGCGATTCCGGGCATGCTGCTGCTGTTTAAAGTGGCGCCCTGGTCGGGCGATGCGCTTGGTCAAGATGGCGGCGACAGCGCCAGCGAGGCGGTTGCGTGAGTACTGCGCTTATTAATGCGGCGCATACGCTGGCCTCGGCGCTGGACGGTTTGTCTTTTTCGGCACCGGTCACGCATGTTTACAATCCGCTGGATTACGCCGGTGCGGCACATGATCAGTACCTCACGCTGTGGGGTAGTGCGCCGCAGCCTCGTCGCGTTGTTTTTCTGGGCATGAATCCCGGCCCCTTCGGGATGGTGCAGGTGGGCGTGCCCTTTGGCGAAGTCGCGATAGTGCATGACTGGTTGCGGATCAACGCACCGATCAGAGCGCCATTGCATATGAATCCCAAGCGCCCGATCGAAGGCTGGTCGTGCACGCGCTCGGAGGTCAGCGGGCGCCGCCTGTGGGGCTTGTTCCGCGATCGTTTCGGGTCGCCGGAACATTTTTTTGCCGAACACTTTGTGGCCAATTACTGTCCGCTGGCCTTCTTCGACAATGGCCGCAACGTAACGCCGGACAAATTGCCTGCGGCGGAAATGGCGCCCGTCATTGAGGCTTGTGACATACACCTACGTACGCTGGTGGCAACCATGCGTCCGGATTGGGTGGTGGGCGTCGGTGCTTATGCGCAGGCACAAGCCGAACGGGCTTTGGCAGGCAGTCTGCATCAACCTCGGATTGGTCGGGTATTGCACCCGAGCCCGGCATCGCCAGCGGCCAATCGGGGTTGGGCTGAAGCCGCAACCCGGCAACTCGCTGAACAGGGTATCTGGACGTAACGCGAGAACTTGCCGGGCGGCTGTCCGGCTCAGGATTTCAGGCGAGAAATGCGCGGAGCTGCTGACGCGCCAGACGCCAGGCCCGCCAACCCAGAACGCCGTTCTTGGCAAGTTTCAGAGCGCCTTTGGGGCGCCAGATGACCAGTGCCAGAAGGCCTACGCCAACCGTCAGCGGGTTTTCAGTGACCCAGCGGCGTGTGCGCTCGGCACCCTCGATGACCTGATCGACTGTATTTAACGCATCGCATAGGGGTGCGTTGCTGACGCTGAGTGCCAGACGCTGCTGCGTAATACGCTCGAGCAGGCGGCCTCGTTGAATCGCTCGGGCTTTAATCGCCGACATGGTTACGGGCGTCGCTGTTCGCGGGCGCCGGATGCGGGGTCGGTTCGGATGCCGACGGTGGGCGAAGCGCTGCCCGGTCAAGCTGCAAGGCCTGCAGGCTATCCGAGAAAATATTGGCGCCAGCCTGTGCGTGCTTGCTGGCACGCCAGATGGCGACGAGCATCAACAGGGTGAATAGAACGGTTGCTGCACCCAGAATCACCAGACGCTGCTCCCAGTAGGCCAGCACCAGCCACGCCAGTAGGGTCACCACGGCAACGCCGGAGAAAAAAACGGCAACCGCTGTGAGCGCAAAAAGCGCAATCAGGTGGTCGCGTGCGTCAGCCAGTTCCAAGCCCAATAGCTCGAGGCGTGTTTGTACCACCCCGAGCAATTGGCGCACATGGTCACGGGCTGCGTTGAGTAACGACATGCAACCCTGCCTTGATTAACGACGGCCGATCAACACGCCCAAGGCCAAGCCCAGCGCGGCGGCAATACCCACCGCTTTCCACGGCTCGGCATGAACGAAATCATCTGTGGCATGCGCAGCCGCTTTGGCTTTTTCGCTCGCAAAAAGCTGTGCGTCAATCAGCGCTACTTTGGCGTCCTGCAGACGCTTCTCCAAGCGGTGGCGCAACTCGGCCACCTGTTCACCCGCCTGACCGGCCGTCGCGCGCAGCAACTCTTCAGTGTCGGCAACAACCAGTTTCAGATCAGCAACCAGTTTTCCTTTGGCGGCGGTAGTGTTCGTCATGTGAATCCTTTCTGAAATGTGTTTGCGAATGCCTATTATGCATTCCTGAACTTAGCCTACCCTTAACGTGAGGGTCTGGCAATCCTGCCCGGGTTACAAGCTGAAATCGTAATCAATGACCAGTGGGGCGTGATCCGAGAACTTTTCGTCCTTGTAGACACTGGCCTGCGTGGCTTTTGCTGCAACGCCCGGTGTGGCGATCTGGTAGTCAATCCGCCACCCCACATTGTTGGCATAGGCCTGACCACGGTTGCTCCACCATGTGTAACACGCGGCCGTGGTATCCGGATGGAGCGCGCGATACACATCGACCCAGCCCAGCTCATCGAGCAGTTGGGTCATCCAGGCACGTTCTTCCGGCAGGAATCCGGAGTTCTTCTGGTTGGACTTCCAGTTCTTGAGATCCTGTTCCTTGTGAGCGATATTCCAGTCACCGCAGACAATGACTTCTCGGCCGGAGGCTTTGAGCGCCTTCATGCGCGGCAGAAATTCGTCCATGAAATGAAATTTGGCGGCCTGCCGCTCCGGTGAGCTGGAACCGGAGGGCAGGTAAAGCGACACCACGGTCACGTTGCCAAGGTTGAGTTCCAGATAGCGTCCTTCCGCATCAAAATCCGGATGTCCGATGCCCTGGGTGATCTGTTTTGGGGTGTGCGCGGTCCAGATGCCGACGCCACTGTAGCCGGGCCGTTCCGCCAGGTGCCAGTAGCCGGTGAGTCCAGCCGGGTTTTCCATGGTGCCGTCCTTGGCCATGTCGGCCAGTGTGGCGCGGACTTCCTGGGTGCAGACAGCATCGGCATCCTGGGTGGCAAGCCACTGTGCAAAGCCTTTTTTCCAGGCGGAACGGATGCCATTCAGATTGGCAGAGATAATGCGCATATTCGGGTGTGCGTGATTTGTGAGAAACTGCCAGCATTATCCTTGATGCATTGCGTGGCGAAGAAAAGCTTTGCCAAATAATCAAAGGCTGCTTGTAAGCGGCGCATTTCTTCTGGAGTGTTGTTATGCGTGTCGGTTTTGTCGGTCTGGGCATCATGGGTCGCCCGATGGCTCTGAATCTGATGAAGGGCGGTCATACCGTCACGGTCTGGGCGCGCCGCCAGGCCTCCATGGCGCCGCTGCTGGAGGCTGGTGCGCAGGGCGCCGAAAGCCCGGCTGCCGTTGCGGCACAGTCGGATGTCGTATTCTCGATGGTGGCCGATGCACCGGATGTCCGCGATGTGATGCTCGGTGCGCAAGGTGTAGCACAAGGCGTCCATCCGGGGCTGATTGCCGTGGACATGAGCACAATTCCGCCGGCGGCGGCTAAAAGTATCGGTGTAGATCTGGGTGCGCAAGGGGTGACGTTTCTTGACGCGCCGGTGTCTGGCGGAGAAGTGGGCGCCGTCGCCGGTACGTTATCGATCATGGTCGGCGGCGATCAGGCAGCCTTTGACAAGGTGCGGCCGTTGTTTGCCTGTATGGGTAAGAACGTGGTGTATATCGGTGGCCCGGGCGCAGGTCAGGTTGCCAAGGCGGCCAACCAGATCCTGACCGGTGTCGGGGTGCTGGCCGTGGCGGAAGCGATGGCCTTTGCCAAAAAGAACGGCGCCGATCCGGCGCGGGTGCGCGAGGCGCTGATGGGCGGTTTCGCCGGCTCGAAGATTTTGGAAAATCACGGGCAGCGGATGCTTGACCGCAACTTCGCGCCCGGCTTCAAGAGTTGGATGCATGAGAAAGACATGAATATCGTCATGCAAACCGCACACGAATTGGGGTTGTATCTGCCAGCCTCCGCCGCAACCGCCCAAATGTACAAGGCGATGGTGGGTTCCGGTATGGGCGAGGAGGATTCCATCGCCGTACTCAAGCTGCTGGAAAAACTGTCGGGTCAGACCGAATGATCGGCTGCAAATCAGGGATGGAGGCTTGCCGGTGATCATTCCGCGCGTACCGAATATCCAGGGGCTGCTCGCCTTTGAGGCTTTGGCGCGCTTGCGCAATGTCACCCAGGTCGCCGAGACGCTGCACATCACGCCGAGTGCGGTGAGCCATCGCATTCGCCAGATTGAGGACCAGCTCAAGTTCAAGCTGTTCGTTCGTAAGGATTTCAGCCTGACGCCGGAAGGCGAAGCCTACCTGAAGCGGGTGCGCGAAGCACTCGCCATCCTGCAGGTCGCCGAACCACCTGGTCCGCTGGGCGAACGGACAACCTTGCGTCTGGCGGTGACGCCGACGTTCTCGCGCCAGATGCTCATGCCGCGCTTGCCCATGTTCCGGCATACCTATCCGGAAATCGACCTGGTGTTGCAGGTATCGATCCCATTGTTCAATGTGGTATCGCAAGAGACTGATCTCGAAGTCCGCTTTGGCCAAGGGCCGTTTCAGGATCGAGAGTCGGTGCATCTGATGTCGGATTATGTGACGCCGGTATGCAGCCCCAATTACCTCAATGAGGTCGGCTCGCTGACAGGTTTCGACCAGGACGAAATCGTGGCCCGGTCATTATTGGTACACAGCGAACTGGAACCCTGGGAAACATGGTTCGATTATTACAATCTTGATAAGCAGCGTCTGAAGACCACGGCCAAGTTCAACGATCTGGGTTTGCTCTACGACGCGGCAGCGGCCGGTCTTGGCGTTTGTCTCACCAGAACGCGTCTGGGTGCTGCATGGCTGGAAAGTGGCCGGTTGATCCGTTTATCAGAACAAGCGCTGCCAGCACCGAATCGTCATTATTTGTGTTGGAAGCCCGGCGTCGCAGAGCGCTGGGAGTGCGCTGCTTTCATCGAATGGTTCACCGCCGAGATGCAGCAACTGTCTGAATAATCCTCACGCAGCGCAGCAAAATTTTTCACGTGCGGATAAACGGCCTTATCTATAATTTTCGAATGTAAAGCGCCCACCTTGCTGGATGGGCCTCGCTGATGATCAAGGACCGGACCATGGAAGTGCGCCGCCAGAAGCAGGATGCCGAAAAACCATTAATGGATGATATCCGGCTGCTCGGTCGCATACTCGGCGACGTCATTCGTTCGCTGGAAGGCAACGAGGTCTATGAACTCGTTGAAGCGATTCGTAAACTGTCGGTCGCGTTCCGGCGTGATGCGGATCATGTGGCCGACAAAACGCTCAAGAAACTGCTCAAACAATTGAGTGACAAGCAGTCCGTCAGCGTGATTCGTGCCTTTACCTACTTTAGCCACCTCGCCAATCTTGCCGAAGATCGCCACTACATCCGACGCCGGGCGGTCTATGAGCGGGCCGGACGCATGCAGCCCGGCAGCATTGATGCCGCGATGCAGCGCTTGCAGGCGGGCGGCATGACACCGCGCGTGATCGCACAGACACTGGCCCAGGCCTACGTCTCACCGGTACTGACGGCACATCCGACTGAGGTGCAGCGCAAGAGCATTCTGGATGCCGAGCGTGACATCGCCCAGCTGCTCGCCGAGCGTGATGCGATTCGTGGCGAGGTCGGATCGACCAAAAGCCGCAACGCCCTTCTCGAACGCCGTCTGGCAGCGAACGAACAGCAAATTCATGCTCGTGTGACGCAACTCTGGCAGACGCGTCTGCTTCGTTTCACGAAGCTCACCGTCATCGACGAAATCGAAAATGCATTGAGTTACTACGAATCGACCTTCCTGGGCGAAATTCCGCGCCTGTACGCGGCGCTCGAAGCCGATCTGCCGGGTAGACCGGTGGCCAGTTTTTTTCGCATGGGGCAGTGGATCGGCGGTGACCGTGACGGCAATCCGAATGTCACGGCAGAAACGCTGGATTATGCGACGCGCCGCCAATGTGAAGTTGCTTTGCGCCACTATTTGAAAGAGGTGCGTGAGTTGGGGCGGGAGCTCTCGCAGTCGTCCATGATGGCGGCATTCACACCGGCCGTCTGCGCCCTGGCCGAGGCATCGCATGACAAGAGCGAGCATCGTCGCGATGAGCTGTATCGGCTGGCCCTGGAGCACATTCATGCGCGCCTGCAAAGCACCTTGCCGCAGGTTGAGGATGGCGCTGGCGTCGTGCCTGCCTATGCCGGCGCTGATGAATTGAAGCGCGATCTGGAGTCGATCGAAGCCTGTCTTAAAACGCAGGGTGCCGAAGCATTGGCCTTGCAACGGCTGCATCCGCTGATTCGGGCCGTCGATGTGTTCGGTTTCCATCTGGCGACGGTGGATTTACGCCAGAGCTCGGACAAACACGAACAAGTCGTGGCCGAACTGTTGCTGACGGCCGGGGTTTGTCGCGATTATGCGGCGCTGGACGAGGCGGAGCGGCAGGCTTGCCTACTCGCGGCTTTGAATGATGTGCGTCCGCTGCGAGTGCCGACAGCGCACTACTCCGCCCATGCGTCCGACGAACTGGCAATTTTTGCCATGGCGCGTCGCGTCGTTGAGCGTTATGGACGTATGGCGATCCGTCATTACATCATCAGCCATACCGAA
Organism: Fluviibacter sp.; assembly: GCA_048859965.1. Lineage (GTDB taxonomy): Bacteria > Pseudomonadota > Gammaproteobacteria > Burkholderiales > Rhodocyclaceae > Fluviibacter. The sequence goes on along the minus strand of JBLIZO010000037.1, from coordinate 65,246 downwards.
ACAGTCAGCGACCTGCTGGAAGTGCTGCTCTTGCTCAAAGAGGTCGGGCTGGTGCGAGGCACATTGGCGCAGGATGCCGTATCGGATCTCATTGTCGTACCACTCTTTGAAACGATTGCCGATTTACGCAACGCCGCGCCAATCATGCGCGATTTCTATGCACTCCATGGCGTTGCGGCCATGGTACGACGCTCGGGCGGTGAGCAGGACATCATGCTGGGCTACAGCGACAGCAACAAGGATGGCGGTATTTTCACAAGCAACTGGGCGCTTTATCGTGCCGAGATTGCGCTCGTTGATCTGTTTGAACAACTCGCCAACAGCCACGATATCCAGCTGCGCATGTTCCATGGGCGGGGCGGTACGGTTGGTCGTGGCGGTGGCCCCAGCTATGAGGCCATTCTGGCGCAGCCGCCGGGTACGGTTCGCGGTCAGATTCGCCTGACAGAGCAGGGCGAAGTGATTGCCTCCAAATATGCCAATCCGGAGATCGGCCGTCGCAACCTCGAAACATTGGTTGCCGCCACACTGGAGGCGACATTGCTCAAGCCGACCAAGCCGGCGCCCAGAACCTTTCTGGAAGTGGCCGACGCCCTGTCGCTCGCCAGCACCAGAGCGTATCGAGCGTTGGTGTATGAAACGCCGGGCTTTGCCGATTATTTTTTTGCAGCCACGCCGTTGAAGGAACTGGCACAACTCAACATCGGGTCACGTCCGGCATCACGCAAAGCGCTGCAGCAGATTGAGGATTTGCGGGCCATTCCCTGGAGCTTTAGTTGGGGTCAATCGCGTTTGACACTGCCGGGCTGGTTTGGTTTCGGGTCTGCCATCGTTGAATATCTGGAAAACGGCCCCGCCAGGGAACGCAAGAACCGGCTGGCATTGCTGCAGCGCATGTATCGTGAATGGCCGTTTTTCCGCACGCTGCTTTCCAATATCGACATGGTGCTGGCCAAGAGCGATCTGACGCTTGGCGCACGTTATGCAGAATTGGTGCAAGACAAACGTCTACGCAAAAAAATCCACGGCGCGATTGAAGCAGAATGGCACAGAACAGTCGAGGCGCTTAACCAGGTGACCGGTGAGAAGCACCGCCTGGCGGGCAATCCCGGGTTGGCACGTTCAATTCGTCATCGATTCCCCTACATTGATCCGCTGCATCACCTGCAATTGGAATTGATCCGTCGATATCGATTGGGACAGGCCGGCGAGAAAGTGCAGCGCGGTATTCATCTCAGCATTAACGGGATCTCTGCCGCACTCAGAAATACGGGTTGATCTCTGCGCACGGTGTTGTTTGTGTGTTGTAGTGCAGCACGCACGTGAATATTGCTCAGTCATACGCACAAAATATTTCACGTAATAATTTCTTAAGCCTTCCTATAATTTGCTCGCGAACGTTTCGTGCGGTTCTGCGGGCGCTCGTCTCTAACAGATCGATTACTAAAAAGGAGACATCATGGTTTGGCAACAAATCTACGATCCGATGGGGAACATGATGTTCTCCACACTGCTGGCGGCGATTCCTGTTGCCATTATGCTGATTGGCCTGGGCTTCCTGCACATGAAAGCGCACGTTGCGGCTGCAGCCGGTCTGATCAGCGCCGTGCTGATCGCGGTCGGTGTTTATGGCATGCCGCTGGAGATGGCAGGCCAGGCATCGTTGATGGGGGCTCTGGTCGGTTTGCTGCCGATTGGTTGGATTGTGCTCAACATCATCTTCCTGCAACAACTGACAGAGCAGAATGGCTCGTTCAAAATCCTGCAGGATTCGATTGCGGGCATTACCGAAGACCGTCGTTTGCAACTGCTGCTGATCGCCTTCGCATTCGGTGCGTTCTTTGAAGGCGCGTCCGGTTTTGGTACGCCGGTCGCTGTGACAGCCGCCATCCTGATCGGTCTGGGCTTTTCGCCGTTGGCGGCTTCGGGTCTGTCGCTGATTGCCAACACAGCGCCGGTAGCCTTTGGTGCATTGGGTACGCCGATTATCACGATGGCCAAAGTGCATGGCTATGACCTCATGGCACTTTCTGCGATGGTCGGTCGCCAACTGCCCTTCTTCTCGCTGTTAGTCCCATTCTGGTTGATCTGGGCCTTTGCCGGTCGTAAGGGCATGATGGAAATCTGGCCGGCCATTCTGGTCACGGGCGTCAGTTTCGCCATCCCGCAGTTTCTGGTGTCGAATTACATCGGCCCGGAGCTGGTGGACGTGATCGCCGCGCTGGTGTCGATGGGTTGTCTGGTGCTGTTCATGAAGGTCTGGAAGCCGAAAACGATCTGGACCTCGGTCAAATTGCGTGGTCACGACCATGACAGCGGCGAGGCACAGGCACCTGCTGCCATCATCAAGCATCCGCGTAACGTTGTCATTCGTGCCTGGATGCCGTGGATCATTCTGACGGTCATGGTCTTCATCTGGGGCCAGCCGGCCATGAAAGAATGGCTGAACAGCATCTTCATGCCGAAGTTCCCGATGGAAGGGCTGCATCAACTGGTCGAAAAAATGCCGCCGGTTGTGCCGAAGCCGACCAAAGAGGGCGCGGTTTACGTCTTTAACCTGCTGTCGGCCACGGGCACCGGCATTCTGATCGCCTCCCTCATCGGTGGCTTCGTGATGAAGTACAACCCGTTCCAACTGATCAAGGCCTACGTCAGAACCTTCTGGCTGGTACGTTACTCGCTGCTGACCATTGCCGTCATGCTGGCGCTGGGGACACTGACCCGTTACTCCGGTCTGGATACGACCCTGGGCCTGGCTTTTGCCGCGACGGGTGTGCTGTACCCGTTCTTCGGTACACTGATGGGCTGGTTGGGTGTGGCGCTGACCGGTTCGGATACGGCTTCGAACGTGTTGTTCGGTGGTATGCAGCGTGTCGCAGCCGAGCAGGTCGGTGTCAGCGCCAACCTGATGGGCGCCGCCAACAGTTCGGGGGGTGTGATGGGCAAGATGATCGATGCGCAATCGATCGTCGTGGCATCGACCGCCACGCGCTGGTTCAACCATGAAGGCGATATTCTGCGCTATGTGTTCTTCCATTCGATCGCACTGGCCTGCCTGGTCGGTATCTTCGTGATGATGCAGGCGTATGTCTGGCCGTTTACCCTGATGGTGTTGTAACCCCATGAGCGCTTCGCATCAGCGTCTGATTGAGGCGCTCAAACAGGTGCTTCCTTCTGCCAGTCTGCTCTGGCAGAAGGAAGACACCGCCCCCTATGAATGTGATGGTTTGGCCGCGTATCGCACACTGCCCATCGCCGTCGCGTTGCCTGAAAATGAGGCCCAAGTGCAGGCTGTGCTCACAGCATGTAATGCCTTCGGCGTGCCGGTCGTGCCGCGCGGTGCGGGCACCGGGCTGTCCGGTGGCGCCATGCCGATAGCCGAAGGCATTGTGCTTTCGACGGCCAGGCTGAATAAAATCCTCGATATCAACCCGCTCAGTCGGCGCGCGGTGTTGCAGCCCGGCGTCCGTAATCTGGCCATTTCCGATGCGGCCGCCCCTTATAATTTGTATTACGCACCGGACCCCTCCAGTCAGATCGCCTGCTCGATTGGCGGCAACGTGGCGGAAAACTCCGGCGGCGTGCATTGCCTGAAATACGGCCTCACCGTTAATAACGTCATCAAGGTGCGCGCCGTGCTGATGGATGGCGAGATCGTCGAATTCGGCACCGAAGCGCTCGATGCGCCGGGGCTGGATCTGCTCGGTGTCATGATCGGTAGCGAAGGCATGTTGGCTGTCGTGACCGAAGTCACCGTGCGCCTGATCCCGAAGCCGCCGGTGGCGCGCGTCATCATGGCCAGCTTCGACGATATGACCAAAGCGGGTAACGCCGTGGCCGATGTCATTGCAGCTGGCCTGATTCCGGCCGGTCTGGAAATGATGGATAAACCGGCCACGCGTGCCGTCGAAGAATTCGTTCACGCCGGTTACGACCTCGATGCCGAAGCGATTTTGCTCTGCGAATCGGATGGCACGCCCGAAGAAGTCGAAGAAGAAATTGGCCGCATGAGCGCGGTGCTGCGCCAATCCGGCGCCACGCGCATTCAGGTGTCGGCCAGTGAAGCCGAGCGCATGACATTCTGGAGCGGGCGAAAAAACGCCTTCCCGGCAGCCGGTCGCATCTCGCCGGACTATTACTGCATGGACGGTACGATTCCCAAAAAATCCATCTCCACGTTGCTCAACCAGATAACCGAAATGGAAACGCGCTATGGTTTGCGCTGTATGAACGTCTTCCATGCCGGCGACGGCAATATGCATCCGCTGATTCTGTTTGATGGCTCGGACGAAGATCAATGGCATCGCGCCGAAGCATTTGGTAATGAGATTCTTGAAGCCTGCGTCGCGCTGGGCGGCACCGTCACTGGTGAGCACGGCGTCGGCATCGAAAAGATCAACACCATGTGCGTACAGTTTGACGAAAAAGAGCGCGAGGCGTTTTTTGGCGTCAAGGCGGCTTTTGATCCCGCCAGACTGTTAAATCCGGATAAGGTGATACCAACCCTGCATCGCTGTGCGGAGTATGGGCGTATGCATGTCCATAAAGGCCAGATGCCGCATGCTGATCTGCCGCGTTTCTAAAGATTAAAGAGTCCTCTCCCATGGCTGACTTAACCAACGACTTTGTCGCACAGATCCGTGACGCCGCAGCGGCCAACTGTGCGCTCAATATCGAGGGCGCTGGCAGTAAGCGCTGGTATGGCAACCCCGTCGTGGCGCAGCGTTCGCTGGCAACCACCGGCCATACCGGCATTATCGATTACGATCCGGCCGAACTGGTGCTGACTGCACGCGCCGGTATGACGCTCGCCGAGATTGAAGCGACCTTAGCCGAACGCGGCCAGATGTTGCCCTTCGAGCCGCCGCGCTATGCACCCGAATCGACCCTCGGCGGCGCCATCGCAACGGCCTTGTCAGGCCCTGGCCGCCCCTTCGTTGGCGGTGTGCGCGATTTTGTTCTGGGTCTGCATATCATCGACGGCAAAGGTGACGTGCTCAAATTCGGCGGACAGGTCATGAAGAACGTCGCCGGTTATGACGTATCGCGTTTGATGACGGGCGCCTTAGGCACGCTCGGCCTCATCACACAGGTATCGCTCAAAGTACTGCCGGTTGCCCCGGCACGTGCCACACTGCGCTTTGAGCTGTCTGAAGCCGAAGCGATCCGCCATGTGAACGAATGTGCCGGTAAGCCGTTACCGCTGACCGCCAGCGCTTGGGAAGCCGACGTGCTTTACATCCGGTTATCAGGTGCGCGCGCCGCCGTCGATTCGGCCGTCAAAAGCTTGGGCGGTCATCAGGTATGTGCCACCGAGGCCGATACATTGTGGGCGAGTCTGCGCGATCAAACACACGCTTATTTTTGCGATGCCCACGAAATGAATGCGGGCCAGACCCTGTGGCGTTTGTCGCTACCAGCCATTGCACCCACCGTGACCGCCGCCCAGGTTTCTGGCGCAGATCGCCAGCTCATCGAGTGGGGTGGTGGCCAGCGCTGGTTGTGGAGCAATGCCGACGCGGACAACATGCGTACCATTGCCCGCACGCTCGGTGGTCATGCGGTGCGCTTTAATAATCAGCACGGCGATGGTGAAACCTTTGCCCAGCCTTCAGCGGCGCTGATGGCGATTCACCGCCGTTTGAAACACACGTTTGATCCGCACGGCATCTTTAACCCCGGCCGTCTCTATCTGGGTCTCTGAGGTCGCTACGATGCAGATCAAGATTGCTTCCGAATTCCAGCGCGACGCCGACATCGGCGCCGTCAAGACGATCGTCAACAAATGTGTGCACTGTGGTTTCTGCACCGCGACCTGTCCGACCTATCAGGTGCTGGGTGACGAACTGGACGGTCCGCGTGGACGCATCTATCTCATGAAAGAGATGGTTGAAGGCGCGCCGGTCACGGCGAAGACGCAAAGTCATCTGGACCGCTGCCTGACCTGCCGCAACTGCGAATCGACCTGCCCCTCGGGTGTGCGCTATGGCCGCCTGGTGGATATCGGCCGTCGTTTGGTCGATGAACGGGTCATGCGCCCCGTATCGCAGCGTATTCAACGCTGGTTGATGCGAGAAACACTCAGCCGACGCCAGATTTTCTCATTTCTGCTCGGTGTAGGTCGTGCGGTGCGCCCGCTGTTGCCGGTAAACCTCAAGAAAAAAATTCACAACGCACCGGCTGCCGGCCAGTGGCCAGCAGCAACGCATAAAACCAAAATGCTCCTACATGTGGGCTGTGTGCAACCAGCCATGATGCCGAATGTCGATGCAGCAACTGCCCGCGTGTTCGATAAGCTGGGCATTGAACTGTTAATTGCATCTGATGCCGAATGCTGTGGTGCGATTCGTCAGCATCTGAGCGACCATCATGGTGCCGAAGCGCAGATGAAGCGCAACATTGACGCCTGGTGGCCGTATGTCGAAAACGGCGTAGACACGATGGTCATCAACGCCTCGGGTTGCGGCGTCATGATCAAGGACTATGCCGAGATCCTGGCTAACGATCCGGTCTATGCCGACAAAGCCAAACGCATCTCGGCCATGGCCAAAGATGTCAGTGAAATTTTACCGACATTGGCTGGTGAGATCGAAGCGCTCGCCCGCCAGAAGCAGGCAGGAGGCGTGCCTGAACGCGTGACCTATCATCCGCCCTGTACCTTGCAGCACGGCCAGAAAATTCGTGGCGCCGTCGAAGGGCTGCTGGGCAAACTTGGCATCACCGTTCGTCTGTGCGCCGATAGCCATCTTTGTTGCGGCTCAGCCGGTACTTATTCGATTCTGCAAGCCGAGTTATCGCAGGAACTGCGCGATCGCAAGCTGGCCAATATCGCTAAAACGGAGCCGCAGGAAATCGTCTCGGGGAACGTGGGTTGTATCAACCATCTGCAGTCGGGTACGGATACGCCCGTCCGCCACTGGATCGAACTGATCGACCGGATGATCTGACCGGGTAATTCGCTAAGTAATCAGAATCGCCCGGAAATCGTTGACGTTGGTTTTAGTCGGGCCGGTGATCAGTGACTGGCCCAGTTTGCCAAAGAACGTGTGCGCGTCGTGCGCGTCGAGTGCCTCGCGCGGTGACACTCCCTGTGCCCAGGCATGTTGCAATGTATCCGGCGTCAGTACCGCACCGGCAATTTCTTCCAGCCCGTCCACGCCGTCCGTATCTGCTGCGAGTGCAAAGACACCGGGCAATCCTTGGAGTGCGACACCCAGCGCCAGCAGAAACTCCACGTTACGACCGCCTTTGCCCACGCAGCCTTCGTGCACCGTCACGGTCGTTTCGCCCCCAGAGAGCAGAATGCAGGGTCGTTGAAACGGGGCGTTATGCGCCAGAATCTGTTTGGTCAGCCCGGCAAAGGTAGTGCCCACCGCCTTCGCTTCGCCTTCAATCGCATCACCCATAATGTAGGTGGCGATGCCGGCGTTGAGTGAAACGTCCGCAGCAGCCTGCAGGGCCATGTGCGGTGTGGCGATCAGATGTGTCGTCACACGGGCCAGACGTTGATCCTCGGGTTTGATCGACTCCAGACCGCCGTCCAATAGCCGGGCACGAATGCTGTCTGGAATCACGATCTGGTAGCGATCAATAATCGCCAGCGCATCGGCACAGGTTGTCGGGTCGCCCACCGTTGGGCCAGAGGCGATATCGGCCGGGTCATCGCCCGGTACATCGGAAATCAGCAGATTGATCACCTGCGCCGGATAACAGGCTGCTGCCAGACGACCACCTTTGATGCGCGACAAATGGCGGCGGACGCAATTCATCTCGCGAATCGTCGCGCCCGAGCGCAGCAATTCGCGATTAATGCGTTGCTTGTCATCCAGTGTCAGTCCCTCTGCGGGCAGCGGCAGCAAGGCCGAGCCACCGCCGGAAATGAGGCAGAGCACCACGTCATCCGGTGTCAGATTGCTCACACAACCCAGAATGCGCTGGGCGGCCATGTGACCGGCGGCATCCGGTACCGGGTGCGCCGCCGATAAAATCTCGATCCGCTCGCAAGATTCCTCGTAGCCGTAGCGCGTTACAACCAGGCCGGAAAGCTCACCCGGCCAGTGCGCTTCGACGGCACGTGCCATCGCCGCTGATGCCTTGCCGGCCCCGATCACAATCAACCGGCCTTTGGGGGCACTGCCAGGCAGAAACAGGGGCACTCGCTCGTCGGGCTGGGCGCTGGCCACGGCCGCTGCAAACATGGCCTTTAAAAGCGCGATCGCTTTTTCATCATTGAACGGGGGTGTCATCGCGTCGGTTTCGTCTTGGGACAATGTCTTGAGATAATGCACGAGTTCCCATTGTGCCTAACTGAAAGATTTTCATGTCGTCTCTGAGCCACGATTTCATCCGCTTCGCCCTCGACCAGAACGTGCTGCGCTTCGGCAAATTCAAAACCAAAGCCGGTCGCCTCTCGCCGTATTTCTTTAATTCCGGCCTGTTTCAGGATGGCGCCGCACTGGCCAAACTCTCCGAGTTTTACGCCGGCCGCTTGCTGGAATCCGGCCTGCCGTTCGACATGTTGTTTGGCCCCGCCTACAAAGGCATTCCACTCGTTGCGGCAATCTCAGTCGTGCTGGCGCAGCAGGGCCATAACTTTCCGTATGCCTTCAACCGCAAAGAGGCCAAGGACCACGGCGAAGGCGGCACGATTGTCGGTGCGCCGCTCAAGGGGCGCGTACTCATCGTGGACGACGTCATCTCGGCCGGCACCTCGGTGCGCGAATCCGTCGAACTCATCCGCAACCAGGGCGCCACGCCTGCTGGCGTACTCATCGCGCTGGACCGCATGGAACGCGGCACGGGCGAGTTGTCGGCTGTGCAGGAAGTCTCCGCGTCTTACGGCATCCCGGTCATCGCCATTGCCAACCTTGCTGACCTGCTCGACTTTCTCAAGGGCAACGCCGACCTGGCCAGTCATCGCCCCGCCGTAGCGGCCTATCGAGAGCAGTACGGGGTTTAGTCTTGGGCTACGAAGGCGTTCTTTAAATAAGAAAGGTAATGGCTATGCCTTACGTCAACATTCAAATCACCAAGGGCGCCACTAGGATACAGAAAGCTCAACTGGTTAAAGAAATTACGGATTCTTTGGCTAACATCCTAGGAAAGAAGCCTGAACATACACATATTGTTATTCAAGAGATCAAAGAAGAGGACTGGGGTTTTGGAGGATTGTTGACTGACGAGTGGAGAAGTCAGCAAAATAGTCCGAGATGAAAGTCTGAAAAGCTTATTTGCAGTCATGCGCGTGATTAGTCGAGCTTCCGCTTCAGCAGATCATTCACCTGTTGCCGGTTAACTTTACCCTTGACAGCTTTCATGATTTTCCGATCAATACGTTGAGTGCCTTCATTGGGCTAAGCGAGCCTGCAGGAAATCCACGAATACCCTGATTTTCTGAGGCAGATGAATTTGTGGCCTCCACACAGCAAAGGCTGTCTGGGCAAAGAGCCCCGTCGCTTTCCAGCTTGGCAACAGTACGCGCAGACTTCCCTTGCTTAGTTCATCGGCAACGGCGTAGCGAGCCACCAGACCAATGCCGACATTCTGCAGCATCAAGTCACGCACGACCTCACTGCTGTTGACCACGATATTTCCCGAAACTTTAACCGTTTCTTTTCTTGCACCTTTCTGAAAGGACCACGCTTGCGAGAGTTCTTGTTGGCCATAGGAGAGGCAATTCAAATTGGCGAGATCGGCGGGTGTTCGAAGCCGTTTGCCGTTAATGTAGCTTGGTGTTGCACAGAGCACGTACTCGATCGGCATCAGTGGTTTTGCAACGAGCAACCCAGGTGGTGAGCGTGTCAGTCGAATGGCCAGATCAAACCCCTCTTCTACCAAATCAACGGTCCGGTCCAGTAGGGTTAGCTGTATTTTGATTTCCGGGAAGAGCAGAAGAAATTCCGAAAGTAAGGGCGCTATACATAGTTTTCCGAAGGCAACGGATGTGGTCACTTTGATGAGCCCGCGTGGTGACTCAATCAGATTGGATGCGTGATTTCTTGCTTCTTCCAATAGGGAAATTGATTGCGCGGCTCGTTCGTGAATAGCCCTGCCTGCTTCTGTCACAGAAAGAGAACGAGTGCTGCGTTGTAGCAAACGAAGCCCAAGGGCACGTTCAAGCCGATCAACCCGTTTGCTGATGGCGGACTTTGCAAGGCCGAGTTTGCGGCCTGCGCCAGAAAAGCTGCCTTGGTCTACAACCGTTGCAAATACGGCGATATCTTCGATTTGCTCGAGCAGGGATTTGTCCACAATTGTTCTCCATTAAGAAACAATATGTTGATTCGATTGTGGATTGTAATACCGGTTGATGGTTGAAAGAATGGGTTCTCGACACTCCAGGAGAAAACCATGCCTTTCATTCGAATTTCAGTTACCGGTAATGCGCCGACCCACGAACAAGTTAATGAGCTGCAGCAAAAAACAACTCAGTTGATGGCAGACATTCTTGGTAAGCGACCGGAGGTGACCGTCGTTACGGTTGAGCACAGTCCTGCTATTCATTGGTCAATTCATGGACAGGGTCTTAGCAAAAATCAGATGTTGGCGCAGATGGAAGCGTTCATCACGGCAGGCACCAATTCAGAACAAGAAAAGTCTGATTTCATATCGGCGGCGAATCAAATGCTTTGTGCGGTTTTCAACACAACGATGTCACCGCTATATGTTGTGATTGTTGAGGTAGCCGGAGCGGATTGGGGGTATGACGGTAAAACCCAGGCATTCCGCAGGCTGTCGTCGGACTTGCTTTGAGAGAAATGAAAATGCCGTTCACATGAACGGCATTTTCGTTGCGGGCGTACGCGCGGTTAACCCAGCTTCTTTTTCAACAAATCATTCACCTGTTGGGGGTTGGCTTTGCCCTTGGCGGCCTTCATGATCTGGCCGACCAGTGCGTTGAGTGCTTTTTCCTTACCGGCCTTGAACTCGGCGACGTTGCCGGGGTTGGCGGCGATGACTTCATCCACCAAGGCTTCAATCGCACCGGTGTCGGTGATCTGTTTCAGGCCCTGTGCTTCGATGATTTCGTCGGCGCTCTTGCCTTGACCCTGCCAAAGGGCGTCAAACACTTTTTTGCCGATGGCGTTGGAGATGGTCTGGTCGGCAATGCGGGCGATGAGGCCACCCAGTTGCTCGGCGCTGACCGGGGCGGCGTCAATGTCGAGGCCTTCGCGGTTCAGGCGTGCCGAGAGGTCGCCCATGATCCAGTTGGCGGCCACTTTGGCTTGTGCATTACCGGCCACTTTGAGGGTGCCTTCGTAGTAGCGAGCGATTTCCAGCGAGGCAGTGACGGCTGCTGCATCGTAGGCCGAGAGGCCGAGCGCTTCGAAGCGGGCACGCATGGCTTCCGGCAGTTCCGGCATGTCGCCGCGCACGCGGGCAATCCAGTCGTCGCTGATGATCACGGGCAGCAGATCGGGGTCGGGGAAGTAGCGATAATCCATCGCGTCTTCTTTGGTTCGCATGGCGCGGGTTTCGCCGGTGTCCGGGTCGAACAGCACGGTGGCCTGTTGAATGGCGCGGCCTTCTTCCAGTTCGTTGATCTGCCACTGCACTTCGTAGTCAATGGCCTGTTGCAGGAAGCGGAAGGAGTTGAGGTTCTTGATTTCGCGGCGCGTGCCGAACGGCTGACCGGGTTTGCGTACCGAGACGTTGGCGTCGCAGCGGAAGGAGCCTTCCTGCATGTTGCCGTCGCAGATGCCGATCCAGCGCACGAGGCTATGCAGGGCGCGGGCGTAGGCCACGGCTTCTGCCGAGGAGCGCATGTCAGGTTCCGACACGATTTCGAGCAGCGGCGTGCCGGCGCGGTTAAGGTCAACGCCGGTGCGGCCGTGGAAGTCTTCGTGCAGGGATTTTCCCGCATCTTCTTCCATGTGAGCACGGGTGAGTTGAACCACTTTGGTGGTGGCATTCTCACCCTGGCCGAGTTGCAGCGTAATGGTACCGCCATCAACGACGGGATTTTCGAATTGGCTGATCTGGTAGCCCTTGGGCAGATCCGGATAGAAGTAGTTTTTGCGGGCGAAGATGGAACGCTGGTCGATGCGGGCACCAACGGCGAGGCCGAAGCGAATGGCGCAGGAGACGGCTTCACGGTTCAATACGGGTAAAACGCCTGGCATGGCCAGATCGACGAGGCTGGTCTGCGCGTTCGGTTGTGCACCGAAGGCGACGGATGCCCCCGAAAAGATTTTGGAGTTGGTGGCGAGCTGGGCATGGGTTTCCATGCCGATGACGACTTCCCAAGTCATGTGTGTCTCTCGTTACATCCGTTACGCGAAGGCAGCCGGGGTACGGCGATGCCAGTCGGTGACTTGCTGATACTGGTGGGTGACGTTGAGCAGGCGGTGCTCGCTGAAGTACGGGCCGATGAGCTGCATGCCGACCGGCAGGCCGTTGATCTCGCCGCACGGGTGCGACAGTGCCGGGATGCCGGCCAGGTTGACGCCGATGGTGTAGATGTCCGACAGGTACATCTGCACGGGGTCGCCCGATTTCTCGCCGAACTTGAAGGCGGTACCCGGTGTGGTCGGACTGGCGATGACGTCACACTGCTTGAAGGCGTTGTCGAAGTCGTTGGCGATCAGGCGGCGCAGACGCTGTGCCTGCAGGTAGTAGGCATCGTAGTAGCCGTGCGACAGCACATAGGTGCCGATGAGGATGCGGCGCTTCACTTCGTCGCCAAAACCCTGGGCGCGTGACTTGGCATACATGTCGTTGAGGTCGGTGTATTCCGAGGCGCGATAGCCATAACGCACGCCATCGAAACGCGATAGGTTCGAGCTGGCTTCGGCCGGGGCGATGACGTAGTAGGCAGACACCGATTGGCCAATCGACGGTAGCGATACCTCAACGGTTTCGGCGCCGAGTTTGCGGTATTCGGCCAGTGCGGCGTCGATGGCGGCCATGGTGGCCGCATCGCCATCTGCATTGAAGAACTCTTTGGGCAGACCGATGCGCAGACCCTTGAGTGGCTGTTCCAGCGAACGGGCGTAGTCTTCGGTTTCGCGTTCGAGGCTGGTCGAATCTTTCGGGTCGAAACCGGCGAAGGCGTTAAGCAGCAGGCCGCAATCTTCGGCGGAGTGCGCCATGGGGCCGGCCTGATCGAGCGAGGAGGCAAAGGCGATCATGCCCCAGCGCGAGACGGTGCCGTACGACGGTTTGAGCCCGGTCAGGCCACAGAGTGCGGCCGGCTGGCGGATCGAGCCACCGGTGTCAGTACCGGTGACAGCCGGTGCCAGGCGGGCCGCCACGGCAGCGGCCGAACCACCCGACGAACCGCCGGGCACGCGGTCGGTATCCCAGGGGTTGCGCACAGGGCCGTAATACGAAGTTTCGTTCGACGAGCCCATGGCGAACTCGTCCATGTTGAGTTTGCCCAACGAGACGAGGCCGACCTGATTGCAGCGTTCGACGACGGTGGCGTTATAGGGTGCGATGAAGTTTTCCAGCATGCGCGAACCGCAGGTGGTGCGCCAGCCGTCCTGGCAGAAGATGTCTTTGTGGGCGATCGGTACGCCGGTGAGTGGGCCGGCCTTGCCTGCGGCACGGGCGGCATCGGCGGCTTTGGCAGCAGCGCGCGACTTTTCTTCGTCAACGGTGACAAAAGCGTTGATGGTGGGGTTGTGCTGGGCGATACGGCCGAGGAACAGATCGGTCAGTTCCAGGCTGGAAACCTTTTTGGCTTCGAGCGCGCTGGCAAGTTCTTTGAGGCTGGCGTGAATCATTCGATCACCTTGGGTACGAGGTAGAGCCCGGCTTCCGATTCGGGGGCCAGGGCCAGGCAGCGGTCACGTTGTTCGATGCTGCCGTCGGTGACCTGGTCGTCACGCAGGCGCTGACCGACATCGCAGGCGTGGGCCATGGGGGCGATGCCATCGGTGTTGACCTGGCGCATGTCGGCGATCATGCCGAAAATGTTGTCGAGGTGGCCGAGGGTGGCCGAAACCTGCTCGGTGTCGAGCTCAATTCTGGCCAGTTTCGCCAGTCGTTGCACGTCTTCGGGGGTAAAAGCCATATTGTTCTATATCCCTTTGAATTTGCGGTATTATACGTGGTTTGGTCGGCCGCTTGTCTGTCGGCTTGATCTCTTTCGTTGCAGCGCAGCGCGAACCTTGGGTTCTGCGCGCCTCACGCCTTTACTTTGAATTCTGGAGTTTCACCATGTTCGGACTGTTTCGCGGAATGTTCTCTAACGATCTGGCGATCGACCTGGGTACAGCCAATACGCTGATCTATGCACGCGGCAAAGGCATTGTGCTGGATGAGCCGTCGGTGGTGGCGATTCGTACCGATGGCGGCCCGAATGCCCGTAAGAGCATTGAAGCCGTGGGTAAGGAAGCCAAGATGATGCTCGGTAAGACGCCGGGCAGCATCAATGCGATTCGCCCGATGAAGGACGGCGTGATCGCCGACTTCACCGTGACCGAGCAGATGCTCAAGCAGTTTATCAAGCGTGTGCACGATGTGCGTATGTTCGCACCGGCGCCGCGCATCATTATTTGTGTGCCTTGCGGTTCGACGCAGGTTGAGCGTCGCGCGATTCGCGAATCCGCGCTCGGCGCGGGTGCTTCGCAGGTGTATCTGATTGAAGAGCCGATGGCCGCAGCCATTGGTGCCGGTCTGCCGGTGAGCGACGCCACGGGTTCGATGGTGGTCGATATTGGTGGTGGCACGACCGAAGTCGGCGTGATCTCGCTGGGTGGCATGGTGTATTCGACCTCGGTGCGGGTTGGCGGTGACAAGTTTGACGAATCGATCGTTAATTACATCCGTCGCAACTACGGCATGCTGATCGGCGATACCACCGCCGAAAACATCAAGAAACAGATCGGTACTGCGTTCCCGGGTCTGGAAGTGCTGGAGATGGAAGTCAAGGGGCGTAATCTGGCCGAAGGCATTCCACGCACCTTTACCGTGACCTCGAATGAAATTCTCGAAGCGCTGTCGGAACCGACCAACCAGATCGTGACGGCCGTGAAGCAGGCGCTGGAGCAAACGCCGCCGGAATTGGGCGCGGATATTGCCGAACGCGGCCTGATCCTGACGGGCGGTGGTGCGCTGCTGCGCGATCTGGACCGTCTGCTGCGCGAAGAAACCGGCCTGCCCGTGATGGTGGCCGAAGATCCGCTGACTTGTGTGGTTCGTGGTTGCGGTATCGCGCTGGAAAAGATGGACAAGCTCGGTAATATTTTCGCCTCCGAGTAATCGGACAGGGCGCCGTCAATGCCCGGCTTCGAGCAGCAACCACCACCGTTATTCAAGCAGGGGCCGGCACCGCTGGCGCTGCTGGTTCTGTACGTTTGCGCGTCGATTTCGCTGCTGGTCCTGGATGATCGGTTTCGTTATCTGGAGCCGTTGCGCAGCGGCGTGACAGAAATTGTGTCGCCGCTCAAGAAGATAGTGCAGTGGCCGGTGATCGCCCTGACATCGGTGGATGACTACGCCGTGACGCTGGAGCAGGCGCACCGTGATAACGCCGGGTTACGTCAGGCGCGTTTGGCGGATGCCGAAAAGCTGCAACGGTTGGACGTGCTGGAAGCCGAGAACCAGTTTCTGCGCAAGCTGCTCGAAACGCGTCGGCAACTGGGGAGCCGTGTCCAACCGGCGAGCATTCTTTATAGCGCGCGCGACCCGTTCAACCGGCGCGTCATCCTGGATCGTGGTAGCGATCAGGGCGTGATTGAAGGGCAGCCTGTGGTCGATGACCAGGGCGTAGTCGGCCAGATCACGCGCGTGGCGCCGGATTATGCCGAAGTGACACTGTTGACCGATCGCAATCAGTCGATTCCTGCCCAGGTGGTGCGCAACGGTTTGCGCACGGTGGTGTTTGGTACCGGTGATGGCCGTCTTGAAATGCGTTACATGTCGTCCAATGCCGATGTGCAGGTGGGTGACTGGATTGTGACCTCGGGCATTGATGGCATCTACCCGCGTGGCCTGAAGGTCGGTAAGGTGGAAAGCCTGGAAAGCGACCCGAACGGCATCTTTTCGCGTTTCATTCTGACGCCTGCGGCCGGTATGGGGCGTTACGGCGAAGTGCTGCTGCTGGAACCGGTGACGTTGCCTACGGATCGACCGGACAGCCTGGATCGCAAGACCGATCAGCAGGCGACCACATTCAGTAAGAAAAAGCGCAAGGCACAGTAATGCAGATCAATTACCAGTCTTCCCGCTTGCTGCGTCCGGCCCGTGTTGGATTTATCCGGCTGACGCTGGTGCTGGCATTCTTGCTGAATCTGTTGCCGACTTCCTACTGGCCGTTCTTTCCGGATTGGGTCATGCTGGTGATTCTGTTCTGGTCGGTTCGAGCGCCGTTGGCGGTGGGCACCGGCACGGCGTTTGTACTGGGCCTGCTGATGGATGTCGTGGATGGCAGTCTGATGGGCCAACATGCGCTGGCTTATGTGCTGATCTCGTATGCCGGCCGCGTCTTGTCGGCGCGCATTCTCTGGTTGCCATTGAAGCAACAGGTGATGCACGTTTTTCCGATTCTGTTTGCAGGCGCGTTGCTGGAAGTGCTGGTGCGCTGGTTTGCCGGTGATGAATTTCCTGGCGTGTTGTATTTTTTGCGACCGCTCCTGACCGGGTTGCTGTGGGTGCCGGCGACGTATGTGCTGATGCTGCCTCAGTTCCTGACCAAGGATCGGGATTACGAGCGTCCGATCTGAGCAGCCCATGTCGTATTTTGACGAACAGGACGCCAGTAAGCGCTTTCAGGGGCGCTTGAGCACCGCATCGGTGCTGATGCTGATTGCTTTTTTTACGCTGATTCTGCGCTTCTTCTGGTTGGGTGTGGTGCAGCATGGCTACTATCAGACGCGTGCCGAAGACAACCGGTTGGCACTGGTGCCGGTGGTGCCGAACCGTGGTCTGATCTTCGACCGTAACGGTGTGCTGATGGCGACCAATACGTCCGCCTATACGCTGGAGATCGTGCCCGGTCTGGCTGGCAACATCGATGCGACCATCGAAGGTTTATCGAAGGTGGTGACCATCGAGGGCAAAGATAAACGTCGCTTCAAGCAATTGATGCGCGAAGCCAAAACGTTCGAGTCGATTCCGATCCGTTCACGCTTGAGCGAAGAAGAGGTGGCCCGTTTCGCCGCGCATCGTTATCAGTTCCCCGGTGTTGAAGTACGCGCCCGGTTGTTCCGCAGCTATCCGCTGGGTGAGACGGCATCGCACGCGCTGGGTTACATGGGCCGTATCAATACGAAGGATCTGGAGCGTATTGATGAGGAAGGCCAGGCCGCCAACTACCGCGGCACGGATCACATTGGCAAGACCGGCCTGGAACAGCGCTATGAATTCGAGATGCACGGCGTCAGCGGTTTTGAAAGCGTCGAGGTGGATGCCGGCGGACGCGGTATTCGCGTGCTGTCGCGCACGCCGCCCGTATCGGGCAATAATCTGAATCTGACCATTGATGCCAAACTGCAGCAGGTAGCCGAGCAGGCCTTCGGTAACCGGCGTGGTGCACTGGTGGCGATTGATCCACAGAACGGCGAGATTCTGGCGCTGGTGTCGATGCCGACCTATGATCCCAATCTCTTTGTGGACGGTATCCGTAGCGATGATTGGGATGTGCTCAATACGGACATCAATAAGCCGTTACTCAACCGTGCGATCTACGGCGCGTATCCGCCGGGCTCCACTTTCAAGCCGTTCATGGCATTGGGTGCGTTGACGGCCGGTAAGCGCACACCACAACAGGCGATCAGCGATCCGGGCTATTTCAATTTTGGCAACCATACCTTCCGTGATGACAAGAAGGGTGGTCACGGCATGGTCAATATGTACACGTCGATTGTGCATTCGTGCGACACCTACTATTACACGCTTGCCAACGAATGGGGTATCGATGGCCTGTCAGATTTTATGGGCCGCCTGGGTTTTGGCAGTAAGACAGGTATCGATATTGATGGCGAAGCCAGGGGTGTGTTGCCATCCCCTGCCTGGAAAGAGCGCCGTTTCAAGCGGCCCGAGCAGCAGAAATGGTACGCCGGAGAAACGGTATCCATTGGCATTGGCCAGGGCTATAACTCCTACACCATGTTGCAGTTGGCGCAGGCAACGGCGATTCTGGCCAATAATGGTGTGGGTTATAAGCCGCACCTGGTGCGCAGCATCAGTGACGCACAGAGCGGTCAGTTGCGCACGGTGCCGCTTGAGAAAACGCATGACGTTAACTTGAAGCCGGAGCACGTTGAGGTGATCCGTAATGCCATGATCGGCGTGAACAAAGAAGGCACGAGTGCGCGTGCCTTTGCCGGTGCCAAATATGTGGCAGCCGGTAAGACGGGAACGGCGCAGGTGTTCAGTCTGAACGGCGGCAATTATTCGCATGGCGGCACCAAAGAGTTTTTGCGTGACCACGCCTTGTTCATTGCTTTTGCGCCCGCCGACAAACCCAGAATCGCGCTTGCCGTCATTGTGGAAAACGCAGGCTTTGGCGCCCAGTCGGCGGCGCCGATTACGCGACAGGTCTTTGACTATTACCTGCAGGGGATTGTGCCGAAGGGCCCGGCGCCGGATGCACCGGGTGAACCGGAACCAGAGCGTCGCGATGTGGCGCTGTATGCGGATCCGGCCAATGATGATCACGATTCGTTGAAAGGGCTGAATGCGCCGGACGACCAACCTGGTCCATTCGTGCGCATGCCGCCGACCAAAGATGCGCTGCCAGTGAGGAAAAAGCCATGAGTCGTTCACTCAACTGGCGCGCCGTGCTTCAGCCTTGGCTGGAACATGTGGATGTGCCCTTGCTGAGAATTACGGGATTGCTCATGCTGGTGGGTTTGCTGACCGTCTTCTCGGCGACCTGGTCGGGGCAGGAACGAATGCCGTCGCAGTTGCTGAACATGGCGGCAGCGCTGACGCTGATGTTCGTGGTGGCGCGTGTTCCCCCACAGCGTCTGATGCAACTTGCCTGGCCGATGTACCTGTTTGGCCTGGTACTGCTGGTGCTGGTGATGCTGTTTGGTGTCAAGGTTAATGGCGCCAAGCGCTGGTTATCGCTGGGATTCACCCGTATCCAGCCATCGGAGATTATGAAGATCGCCATGCCGCTTGCCATGGCGTGGTACTTTCATCACTTCGAAAATCGCCGCTGGTTCAGCAAGTATCTGGGGGCGCTGCTGATTTTGTTGATCCCTTCGGCGCTGATTGCCAAGCAGCCGGATCTGGGTACCGCTATTCTGGTGTTTTCGGCGGGCTTCTATGTGATTTTCCTGGCCGGTTTGTCGTGGTGGGTGCTGGGCGGGTTGACGGTAGCGGCCATGGCGGTCGCGCCGTTTGCCTGGCATTTTCTGCACGATTATCAACAGAAGCGGATTCTGACGCTGATTGATCCGACGACCGATCCGCTTGGCTCGGGGTATCACATCATCCAGTCAACGATCGCGATTGGCTCCGGCGGCATGATCGGCAAAGGCTATATGAGTGGTACGCAGGGGCAGTTGGAATTCATCCCGGAAAAACATACGGACTTTATCTTTGCGGTGTTTGCCGAGGAGTGGGGACTGATCGGCAACATTATTCTGGTGGTGCTTTATGGCTTCCTTATCGAACGGGGGCTGCGTATCTCGTTGCGGGCGAGCACAACTTTTAACCGATTGCTGGCGGGCGCGATCACGATGGGGTTCTTTACCTACGCCTTCGTGAATATGGGGATGGTCTCGGGGATTCTCCCGGTCGTTGGCGTGCCGCTGCCGTTTATCAGCTACGGTGGTACGGCCCTGGTGACGCTCTGTACCGGATTGGGTATTCTGATGAGCATCGAAACGCATCGGACAAACCGTTGATGAGTAAAAGCGTTGTTTATGTCCTGACGCTGACCATGCTATTAGGCACGGTTCTGCTCAGTGGCTGTTCAAGCACCGGTAGTCGCAAGCCCGTCGCGAGCGTGCCTACGAGCGGCGGCTATGTGATGAAGCCGTATGCGCGTAAAGGTGGCGGCTTTTACAAAGATGATGGTCTGCCGACACAGATTCCGGAAAATATCGACCAGATTCCGAATGCGACACCACGCCTGGAGCCGCTGCGCAACGCGGCGAACAAGCCTTATACCGTACTGGGCATGAGCTTTACCCCGATGACCAGTCTGCAACCGTTCAGCCAGCAAGGAATCGGCAGTTGGTATGGCACCAAGTTCAATGGCTTGAAAACGTCGAACGGCGATACTTATGACATGTTCGCCATGACGGCCGCCCACCCGACCTTGCCGTTGCCCAGCTATGTGCGTGTGACGAATACACAGAACAACCGCAGCGTGATCGTGCGGGTTAATGATCGCGGCCCGTTCCACAATGGTCGTATTATCGATTTGTCGTTCACGGCAGCCTACAAACTGGGCTATGTCGATCAGGGCAGCAGTCCGGTGCGTGTCGAACTGATTATTCCCGATGCCAGTGGCGTGACCTATGCCGATGTCAGCAAGGATGCTTTGGCGGTGAATGACGCCAAACTCGATGATAAGACGCGTTATGGCGAAGAGATCCCGAAGCCGGGCACGTATGTGCAGATGGGGGCCTTCCAGAATGGCTTTAATGCCCAGGTGCTCCGTAATCACCTGTTGCGTGAGCTGGACTGGATGACGCCGGATAAAGTACATGTCTATGCCGAGCCACCCTGGCATCGTGTTCAGGTTGGCCCCTTCGCGAGCCGTGCTGAAGCGGATGCCGTACAGGCCAAGATTCGCGATGCCCTGGGTGGGCAGCCGCACATTGCCGTGCGACCCGATCGGATTGCCGGCGCGCAGTAAGCGACAAGGAGTATTTGATGACGACCTCTGAACTTCCTAAAGAACCGGTCGGTAGCGGTGCTGAAACGCTGTTGGAATTTCCCTGCGATTTTCCGCTCAAGATCATGGGCCTGGCACAGGATAATCTGGCGCAGGAGGTACTGGCCGTCATCCACCAGTTCGCACCGGATTACGACGGTAAGCAGATGGAGATGCGCGCCTCGAGCTCCGGTAAATACGTGAGCCTGACCTGTACCGTCAAGGCGCAGTCGAAAGCGCAGCTTGACGATCTTTACCGCGCATTGACAAGCCATTCACTGGTCAAGGTGGTGCTCTAGCCGTGACGCGGGCGCTGCACGTTCGTCGCCTGGGGCAGGTTCCCTATGAACCCACTTGGCACGCGATGCGGGATCAGACGCTGGCGCGCACCGGAGAAGCCGGTGCGAATGCGCAGGATGAATTATGGCTGGTCGAACACCCTCCTGTGTTTACCCAAGGGCAGGCCGGTAAACCGGAGCATCTGCTGCACGATATCGGCGTGCCGGTCGTGCCGATTGATCGTGGTGGTCAGATTACCTATCATGGGCCTGGTCAGGTGGTGGTTTACCTGTTGCTGGATCTGCAGCGGCGCCATCTCAAGGTGCGCGAACTGGTACAGCGTATTGAACAGGCCGTGATCGACCTGCTGGCCGAACAGGGCGTTGCGGCGACAAGACGCGAAGGCGCGCCCGGTGTTTATGTTGATGATGCCAAGGTGGCGGCGCTGGGCCTGCGCGTACGTAATGGCTGCTGTTACCACGGTGTCAGTTTGAACGTGGATATGGATCTGTCGCCGTTTGCCGCCATTAACCCCTGTGGTTATGAGGGTTTGGCGGTTACCCAACTGCGTGACTTGGGTGTTAACCTAACGCCTTTGGCGGCAGGCGAAGCACTGTTGACCCAACTACAAAAACAACTGGAGACATCCCATGGCTGACGCCGGGGTCAAACAAAAAGGCGAACTCAAGACGGCGCGGATTCCGATCAAGATCGTGCCGCAGGAAGCGTTGAAGAAACCGGACTGGATTCGGGTCAAAGCAGGCAACGATGCCGGCCACTTCGGCGAAATCAAAAAGATGCTGCGCGAGCAGAAATTGCATACGGTTTGCGAGGAAGCGGCCTGCCCGAATATCGGCGAATGCTTTGGTCGCGGCACGGCGACGTTCATGATTCTCGGCGACATTTGTACTCGCCGTTGCCCGTTTTGCGATGTGGGCCATGGGAAACCGCTGCCACCCGATGTGGATGAGCCGCGTCATCTGGCTGAATCGGTGGCCAATCTCAAACTGCGTTATGTGGTGATTACCAGCGTGGATCGCGACGATCTGCGTGACGGTGGCGCCCAGCATTTTGTCGATGTGATTCGCGCCGTGCGTGAGGCATCACCCACAACGACGATCGAAGTGCTTGTACCGGACTTTCGTGGCCGCATGGATGTCGCGCTGGAGATCTTTGGGCAGGCGTTG
The DNA here is from genome assembly GCA_048859965.1 of Fluviibacter sp. Taxonomy (GTDB): domain Bacteria; phylum Pseudomonadota; class Gammaproteobacteria; order Burkholderiales; family Rhodocyclaceae; genus Fluviibacter. The sequence goes on along the minus strand of JBLIZO010000037.1, from coordinate 42,998 downwards.
CCGGATGTGATGAACCATAATCTGGAAACAGTCCCCCGCCTCTACAAGCAAGCACGTCCCGGCGCCGATTATGCGCATTCGTTGAATTTCCTGAAAGCCTTCAAGGCGCGTTATCCCGATGTGCCGACCAAGTCTGGTTTGATGGTGGGCCTGGGCGAAACCGATGAGGAAATCATTGAAGAGCTCAAGGATATGCGTGCTCACAACATCGATCTGCTGACGATTGGTCAGTATCTGGCGCCGTCGAATCACCATCTGCCGGTGCAGCGCTATGTACCGCCGGATACGTTCAAGCGTTTCGAAGCCGAAGCGCTGGCAATGGGCTTTAATGGGGCTGCCTGTGGCCCGATGGTGCGCTCAAGCTACTGGGCCGATCAGCAGGCACATACTGCCGGCGTTGTTTGACGGGTTGGCGGGGGTGTTCGCCCCGCCCCGTCGCTGATGTGGTATTTATTTCCCGCTGACGGGTTTGACGCGGCTGGCGCAGTCTTTTGCACGATTGCGGGCCTCATCGGTATCGTGACCATTGGCCAGGGCGACACCCATGCGGCGGCGCGTGAAACTTTCCGGTTTTCCGAACAGGCGCAGGTCGCTATCAGGGACTTGCAGTGCCTGTGCGACGCCTTCAAAGGCGATGCCGGCCTCTTCGAGCCCGCCGTAAATAACTGCCGAAGCGCCGGGCTGCCGACAGCGCGTATCAACCGGCAGACCGAGAATCGCGCGGGCATGCAATTCAAACTCGGACTGGCGTTGCGTGCATAGGGTGACCAGGCCCGTATCGTGCGGACGCGGGCTCACTTCAGAGAACCACACGTCATCGCCCTTGATGAACAGTTCGACCCCGAAAATGCCACGGCCACCGAGGTTGTCGGTGACGGCCTTGGCGATTTCGCGCGAGCGTTCAATGGCTTTTGTCGACATCGGCATGGGTTGCCAGGATTCGACGTAGTCGCCTTTCATCTGCACGTGACCGATCGGGTCGCAGAAGAACGTTTCCACCTGTCCCGACGCACCGACCGCGCGGACGGTGAGCTGGGTAATCTCATAATCGAAATCGATCATGCCTTCGACGATGACACGGCCCTGGTTGACCCGACCGCCGGCCGCCGCGTAATCCCAGGCAGCCTTGACTTCGTCCGGCGTGCGCACCATCGATTGGCCCTTGCCGGAAGACGACATGACAGGCTTGATGAAACAGGGATAACCAATGGCGTCGATGGCAGCCTGCATTTCCTCCAGCGAATCGGCAAACCGGTACGGCGAAGTCGGTAGCCGCAGTGTTTCGGCAGCCAGGCGACGAATACCTTCGCGGTTCATGGTCAGTTGCGTGGCGCGCGCCGTCGGAATGACCTCGGCCAGCTTTTCCTGTTCGATCTCGAGCAGCATATCGGTGGCGATGGCTTCGATCTCGGGGACGACCAAGTGAGGTTTCTCGCGTTGTACCAGTGCTTTCAGTGCCGCGCCATCGGTCATGTTAATGACGTGCGAGCGATGGGCAACCTGCATTCCCGGTGCATCAGCGTACCGATCGACGCCGATGACTTCAACACCGAGGCGCTGTAGGGCAATGATGACTTCTTTGCCCAGCTCACCGCAGCCGAGCATCATGACGCGCAATGCGCTGGAAGATTTGGGGGTGCCGAAACGGAACATGGGATTCATCCTCAAGGATTGATAACGTGAATGATAAAGGGGAACAGCCTAGCCGGGTTCGTTGATGAGCAGTGCGATCAGCCCGGCCAGCGCATGGGCGACCGACTGCTCGCGAACCGATGCACGGTCTCCGCTGAAATGCTGTGTGTCCGTATGTGTGTGTGTGGGCGTCGCCCAGCCGAAGCAGACGGTACCAACCGGCTTGTCGGGCGAGCCACCGTCGGGGCCGGCAATACCGGTTACGGCAAGGGCGTAATCAGTACCCGCCACAGTGCGGGCACCGCTGGCCATGGCAGCGGCCACGGCTTCGCTGACAGCGCCGTACTCGGCAATGAGTGAGGCGTCAACGCCGAGCGCTTCTGTTTTTGCCGCGTTGGAATAGGTGACCCAACCGCGCTCAAACCAGTTGGAGCTCCCCGCCAGGGTGGTGAGTGCCGCTGCAACGAGCCCACCCGTGCAAGACTCGGCCGTGACCAGCCTCCGGGCGCTCCGGGTGAGCAAAGTGGCGAGTGTGCGTACACGCACGTTGATGTCGCTCTGCCCCATGCTTATGCGCCGTGTGACTGCATATAGGCAAGCGCCACAAGAATCGCCAGTGAGCCGATGGTATAGAGTGCGGCGATCACATCGTCCATCATGACGCCATAACCATTTTTGACGTGCTGATCGTAATAACGCGCCGGCCAGGGTTTGGTGATGTCGTAAAGCCGGAAGAGTACAAAGGCAATGCCTTGCCAGACGAGGCTGTCACCGATGCTGTTGCCGAGTAACCAGAGCACACCCCAGAACGGCACGATTTCATCCCAGACGATGCCACCATGATCGATTTCGCCGAGTGCCTTGCCGGTTTTCTCGATGGCGACAATGCCCAGTACGAAGCTGATGAGAATGAGCAGCAAGAAGCTGTCGTTGGGCAGAACCATGTCGAGCGCGCGGAAGCTCGCCCAGCCGAAAAGCGTGCCAAAGGTGCCGGGTGCCCACGGTGAGAGACCGCTGCCGAAGCCCAGCGCGATGGCGTGTAGCGGGTCGGATAATAAAAAGCGGAGAGAGGGTTGTTGGCCGGGTGTGGGCATGGTCGGTAGATTGGTTCAGACGGTGGGTGACGCAAAATGATCAAACCCTGCGCGTAAGCAGGAAAGATCAATGGGATGGCCGCTTGCATTCAGAACCTCTACAACGGCTGTCTGCATTGTGCCTGCTTCTGCGGCTGTCTGCAGCGGGTGTATCTTGCCGATCCGGGTGAGCGGCAGCCTCAGCGATCGGCTCAGGGCGTCTATGGCGGTTTGCTCGGACGCCGGTGCGGTAAACAGCAGTTCGTAATCGTCACCGCCGCCGAGTAGGCAGGCTTGCCAGCGCTTGGGGTCGACGCCGGTCGGGCAAAGCGGCAACAGCGCATCTTCAAGCGTGGCTGTGACCCCGGAGGCGCGTGCAATGTGCCCCAGATCCTGCAGCAAACCATCAGAGACATCAATCGTGGCGTGTGCGAGTCCTTTCAACGCGAGCCCGAGTGACACGCGGGGTTGCGGCCGATGCAGCGCCTGGCGTGCCTTGTCTGCAACGCCCATCGGCAGTGGCATGCCATCCAGTTTGGCGCGCAGGCCCAACGCGGCATAGCCCGGCGTTCCGGAAATCCAGATATCATCGCCGGGTTGCGCGCTACTGCGGCGCAGCGCGCCATCGGCGCTCACTTCGCCTATGGCGGTGACACTGAAGATGCGTGGGCCGCGCGTCGTATCGCCGCCGATCAGAGAAACCCCATAGGCATTCAGACAATCAACAAAGCCGTTAAAGAACGCATCGATCCATGTGGTGTCGGTTGCATCCTCAGGCGGAATGGCGGCGGCCAGTGTCACATAACGGGGGGCCGCACCCATGGCCGCCAGATCGGAAAGATTGACAGCCAGGGTTTTCCAGCCGAGATCATGCGGGTCGTCGCTATTCAGGAAATGGACACCCGCAACCAGCATGTCAGTGGTAACCGCCCAGGCGAGATCCGGCTTTGATGCGCTGATCAATGCACAATCGTCGCCCGGCCCAAGGATAGGCGGCCGCGTCGCCGAATCAGCGCAGGTCTGGCGCAGCAGGTGTTCGATCAGTGCGAACTCGCCGGCCATAGGAATCTCAACGGGTGGGGCGACTGCTTTCCAGCGGGCGCAATGTCGGCGCCAGGCGGTCGAGTACGCCGTTCACGAATTTATGACCATCTGTGCCGCCGAAGGTTTTGGCCAGTTCAATGGATTCGTTGAGTACGACACGCAGGGGCGTCTCCGGGCTGTTGCCCATTTCATGCGCGCCGAGTAGCAGGATACAGCCCTCGATCGGTGATAATTCGACGAAGGGACGGTCGAGCAACGGCGTCAGTTGCTCACGCAGGCTTTCGTGGTTGGCGATACAGCCGCGCAGCAGGGCAATGGCAAACTTCTGCTCGGCGTCGCGGAGTTGGCCGAAGCCTTCGATCTCGTGCAATGCCGTTTCGCAGGCGGCCAGATCCTGGCTGCCAATCTGCCAGCCATAGAGCGCTTGCAGTACCGCTTCGCGCGCACGGCGACGGGCGGGTTTCGGGCCGTTAGCCGGGCGGGTGCTTTGAACGGTCTGGGTCATGATGGCGATCCTTCCGGTTGCGGCGCGTCGCCAGAACGGATGCGGGCGTGCAGGCGCGCCATCTCAACGGCGCAACGTGCGCAGTCGGCGCCTTTGCCGTGCATGCGTGCCAGTGCCTGGTCGTCATCTTCGGTGGTGAGGATGCCATTGGCGATGGGGACACCGGTGGTCAATTGCACATCCATCACGGCGCGGCAACTGTCGTTGCTGACCACTTCAAAGTGATAGGTCTCACCGCGGATCACAGCGCCCAGTGCGATCAGGGCATCGTAGTTGTTTTCTTCGTCATCGGCCATCGTTTGCAGCACGAGCGGAATCTCCAGTGCGCCCGGCACGCTGCAGACCGTAATGTCTTCGGCGGCCACACCCAGAACGTGCAGTTCGTTAATGGCGCCTGACAGCAGGCCATCGCAGATGTCCTGATTGAAGCGGGCGACGGCGATGCCGATGCGCAACCCCGTGCCGTTTTCGTTGATAGGGTATTCCAGATAGCGGGCCATGCGGGTTCCTTAAACGTTGGTCAGCGTGCCGTCAGGGGATTGGAAGCCGGTGACTTCCAGATTGAAGCCGGTCATCGCGGGAATGCGTTGCGGGCTCGACAGCAGCCGCATTTGGGTGACGCCAAGATCACGCAGAATCTGGGCACCGATCCCATGCAGCAGCGGATCCCACTTGCGCGGTTGAGATTGGTTGCCTGTCTCGGTCAGACCTTGCATCAGTTCCTGGCCGGTCAGCGGCTTGTGCAGCATGACGAGCACGCCTTGTTCGGCCGCGCCGATAGCAACCATTGCGTCTTCCAGCATAACGCTGTGGCCGGTGTTTTCCGGTACGAGAAAGTCGAGTACCGATAACGGCACGTGCACGCGCACCAGGGTTTCCCTGTTCGGGTTGAGCGTGCCTTTCACGAGCGCCAGATGCACTTCGTCCGACGCTTTGTCGGTATAGGTGTGCAGCGTGAAGTCACCGTGACGGGTTTGCAGCGGGCGCGAGCCGGCGCGGCTGACCAGCGTTTCGTGCTGACTGCGATAGTGGATCAGGTCGGCGATGGTGCCGATCTTCAGACCGTGATGTGCGGCAAATGTCTTGAGTTCCGGCAGGCGCGCCATGCTACCGTCTTCGCTCATGATTTCGCAGATGACCGATGCCGGACTCAAACCAGCCAGGCTGGCCAGGTCACAACCGGCTTCGGTATGGCCGGCGCGTACCAGTACGCCGCCGGGGCGCGCCATGATCGGGAAGATGTGACCCGGTTGTACGATATCTGATGGCTTGGCATCGGCAGCCACCGCAGCCTGAATGGTGCGCGCGCGGTCATGTGCCGAGATGCCGGTCGTGACCCCTTCGGCGGCTTCAATCGACACAGTGAAGGCCGTACCGAATTGCGCCTTGTTATCGCGTGCCATCTGGTTCAGGCCTAGTTGGCGGCAGCGTTGTTCGGTCAGCGTCAGGCAGATCAGGCCACGGCCAAAGCGCGCCATGAAATTGATCGCTTCCGGCGTGACGTGGTCTGCGGCCAGCACGAGGTCGCCCTCGTTTTCGCGGTCTTCTTCGTCAACCAGCACGACCATGCGGCCGGCACGTAGCTCGGCAATGATTTCGTGGGTTGGTGCAATGCGTGGGAGATCGTGTTCGCTCATGGTTTTGTATAGGACAGCAGTCGTTCGCAATAGCGTGCGATGACATCAATTTCCAGGTTGACCGGTGTGCCTGCGCTCAGGGTGTGCAGTATGGTGTTCTGCAGCGTGTGCGGGATCAGGTTGATCGAGAATTCACGTTGGTTGACGTCGTTCACCGTGAGGCTGGTACCGTTGACGGTGATGGAGCCTTTGCGGGCGATGAAGGGGGCGAGCTCGTTAGGGGCTTCGATCGTGAGCAGCCAATCGCCCTGGGTATCGCTGGTGGTCGGCGCAAAGTGGCGCACATGACCGATGCCATCCACATGGCCGGTCACCAGATGACCGCCCAGCCGATCCGCCAGACGTAGCGCCTTCTCCAGATTGAGCGGTGCATCGGTAGCGAAACCTGTCGCGCAACGCAGGGTTTCATCGGAGACATCCACCACGAAGGCCGTTGGGTTGCCTATGGGCAGGAGTTCCACCACGGTCAGGCAAACGCCATTGCAGGCGATGGAATCGCCCAATGCCACATCCGACAGATCAAGGCCGCCGGCGTGAATGGTGAGTCGGACGCCGCTATTGCGGGGAGCGACCTGGTCGATGCGCCCGATGGCAGCAATGATTCCTGAAAACATGGTCTGAATTCTAACATGCGGCCCTTGCCGGGGCCGGTGCCAGAGGGCCGGGTGTCGGGTGCGCTATCCGATCAGTGGCTGGTCTTGGCGGCCAGCGTCTGTACCCGGAGCAGTTGCTTGAGAAAGGCTTCGGGTTCGACGTAACCGGCCAGTGTCGCGTCGTGCAGCAGGCGGCCACCCGGTGCGTAAAACACCATGCCCGGTGGGCCGTAGAGGCCGAAGCGTTGCAACAGGTTGCGCGCTTCGGCATCGCTGGCGGTGACATCCACACGAATCAGCGTAAAGGCGTTCAGTGCGGCGCGTACGGCCGGATCGCCCAATGTGTCGCGTTCAAACTCCTTGCAACTCACACACCAATCGGCATACACGTCGATGAACACCGGTTTTTGCGTGTCGCGGAGCGCGGCGTCCAGTGCCGCGATGCTGGTGACTTGCGTCATCGGCAACGGCGCGGTTTGACTGGCGGGCGCCCTGTCGTTACCCACAATGAATGGGCTCAACGGTTGATCCAGTCGCGTTGCGCCGCCCAAGGCGCCGACCAGCCAGGCCAGGCCGAGTGCGACCAGGATGATGCCGAGCGCTTTGCCCAGACGCGCTGTGAGATGGCTGCGGTCTGGGAGCCGTTCCAGTGCCTTGAGCAGCACGCCCGTGGTAATTGCCAGAACACCGAAACCACCCATCACGATACTGTCGGGCAACACCGGCGATAGAATCCACCAGGCGGTGCCGAGCAGGATAAAACCGAACGCCTTCTTGATGGTTTCCATCCAGGGGCCGGTCTTAATCACCAGCGTGCCGGCCGAAGCTCCCATAGCGAGTAGCGGCATGCCCATACCGAAGGCCATGGTGAAGAGCAGGCCGCCACCGAATAGGCTATCACCGGTCTGGCCGATATACAGCAGGGCGCCGGCCAGCGGTGCTGCGACGCAGGGGCCGACGATCAGCGCGGAGAGTGCGCCCAGTAAAAAAGCGGTCGGCAGTGAACCGCCATGCACACGGCTGCTTTCCTGCGCCAACCGGCCCTGGAGCGCGTTGGGGAGTTGCAGGTTATAGAGGCCCAGCATGGCGCCCGCCAGGAGTACATACACCAGTGCAAAGGCAGTCAGTACCCAGGGGCTTTGTAGTACCCCGGATACCAGCGTGCCCGTCAAACCGGCAAAGACGCCTGCGGCAGCGTAGGTGAGCGCCATGCCGAAGACGTAGGCCAGCGCCAGAAGAAATCCCCGCAGGTGCGACAGTGGTCGCGCGGTATCGTGCCGACCCAGAACCACCGTGGCTACAATCGGCATCATCGGTAACATGCAGGGGGTGAAGGCAAGGCCGATGCCGGCGCCGAAGAAAATCAGCAGATTCAGCCACAGGGCGCCTTCATCCAGGCTGCGGGCGATCTCATGAACGCCGTTCTGGGATTCGCTCACGTTCGTTGCGACTGGCGTAACTGTAGGCGCGCTGTCCGGAGCAGGCAGCGTGACGGGGAGCAGCACCACTTCCGGCGGGTAGCAGATGCCTTGGCTGGCGCACCCCTGATAGCGGACGGAGAGCGTCAGGGACAGCGGCCGCTGTCCACCGGTGATGGTGATCGGCCAACTCAAAGGCTCCGTGTAGATCTCGGTCAGGCCGAAGTTCGGATCGTCTTTCTGGACGCCGGGTGGCAACTCGCCCGCATTGACGCGCACGTCGGCGGGGACAAGGCCGGTTGCTTCAACCGCGAGTTTGCTGCGGTACAGGTAATACCCTGGCTGGATATCGAAATGGATTTCTACCTGTTCGCTGCTGTGCGCGGTCGCGGCGGGTTTGAATGCCAGGTGCGCGGGCAGAAAACTCATGTTGCCGGTCGGCTGCACGAAGTCGCCGGGCGCGCTCAAGGCCGATGTCGCACCGATCAGGGTGACGATGAGTGCCGCAAACAGCAGGCAGTGGTAACGTGCTGCGCGGTAGTAGGTGCGTAAAGAAGATGGCTGGCGCATCAGATCTGGGGCAAAGAAACATCAGCGACCCAGCGCAGATACGCGGGTAGTCCGGCGCTGCAGTCAATGGCGAGAATTTCGGGGACATCATACGGGTGGGCGGCTTTCAGGGCCTGCTCCAACGCCGCGTAACGATGGGTGTGCGTAACGATGATGAGCGGAATCTCGGTGGCGCGGTCAATCCGCCCCGCCCAGCGGTACGTCGATTGACAGGCGGGCAGTATTTTGACGCAAGCCGCCAGGCCCGATTCGACCAGTTGGTGTGCGAGCGACTCCGCCAGTGCTTCGTCCGGCACGGTGGTCAGCACCAGTTGGGTGTTGGTCGGGCAGGTCTGCATCAGTGGCGCCAGTTGTGGGTGATGATTTCGCGCAGGAGATGTAAGCGGCGATGGAAGAAATGGTCCGCCGCAGGCACGACGATGATAGGCAGGTCCTGCGGCTCGGCCCAGGCGAGTACATTGTCGAGTGGCACGGTTTCGTCGGCCGAGCCGTGAATGACAATCGAGTCACGTGGTACCGCTTCGGTATCGTAATGGCGTGTGCCCTCGACGAAACCCGAGGCCGTGCCGACCAGCACCAGACGCTGCGCCGGATGACCCGCTGCCACCATACGTTTGGCGACTCGAGTCTGTACGAAGGCACCGAAGGAAAAACCAGCCAGAACCACGGGTAAGTGGCCGCAACGTTCGCGGGCGTATTCGAGAACGCTGAGCATATCGTCGGTTTCGCCGATACCCTCGTCGTGCTCGCCCTCGGTCAGGCCGACCGTGCGGAAATTGGGACGGAACGCCGCATAACCGAGGCTGGCAAAGGTGCGCGCCAGCGTGTGCGCCACCTTATTGGTGGCCGCGCCGCCGCCGATGGGGTGTGGGTGACCAATGAGTGCGATGCCGCGCGGCGCGCCTGGGTTGTCGATCAACACCTCGATCTTGCCGATCGGGCCGTCGATCAGAACCTGTTCTTCTCGGGATTGGGAGGCATGGGACATGGGCGGGCTTTCAGATGCGCAGGCGGTCAACGGGAATGCCGTTAACCAGATGGGATTCGATAATCTCGTCGACGTCACTTTGATCGACGAACTGATACCAAATGGCTTCCGGGTAGATCACCATGACCGGGCCCTCGAGGCATCGGCCAAGACATCCGGCTTTGTTGATACGCACCATGCCCGGCTCATTGAGCTTGAGTTCGGCAACGCGCGCCTTGGCATAATCGAACATGGCCGTGGCACCGTGAGCGTTGCAACAGGGGTCGTTGTTGGCGCGCTGATTGCAACAGATAAAGACATGCTGTTTGAAGTAGCTCATGGGCGTTTCCGGGATGGACGGGAATGTCCGGATTATAGGCACGATTATAGGCGTGCGCCGGTCGCTTCGCCGCGCGTGCCCTGACGATCTGCCCAGACCAGAAACAGCAGCGTCAGGTAAGGCCACAGGGCGGCGATGAGCCGGGTGAGGCCGTTGAAGTTGAGAAAATGCCCCTGCCGCCAGACGGTGAGCGCCATGGGCGAATAAGGGTTGATGGGCATCAGATTGACGAGCACGGTAGCGGTCATCAGGCACATGGCGGCGAGCGGCATCTGCCAGGCAGTGGGTAGGTAGAGCAGCGGCAGGACGAGCGCAAGCCCGAGGGCCAGCCCCTGAATGCCGCCCGGTGTGATTGCCGCCCAGCGTGCGGTTTCGCCAAATAGCGGCAAATTGCTGAGCAACACCCAACTGGCCAGCGTGCGAATCAGGACGCCCAGTGTCAGTAACATCACAATCGCCAGAAACTGCTGTTGTCGTGGCAGGGCCAGGCGTTCCAGAATACCGCGCAGCAGAAAAGCGACTACCAGCGTTTGCAGCATGGCGATCAGTCTTTCGAGGAGAATATGCAGGTCGGGTGAAAACGGTAACGCTGGCGGCAAGGCCAGTAGGCTGCGCAGATCGCCAAGGCCAAAGAACAGAGTTTCCGGTGAAATTTGCGCGAATAGCCAGAGTGCCAGGAGCAGCAGTCCCGTTTCGGCACTCAGTTGGCGGACGCCAAGGCGTGTGCGCAGACGGCTGGCTGCCGCCAGCAGGGTTGGTCCCCAGAACAGCGATAGGGTTGCACCGATCAGCGTGCCGAGCGTATTGAACAGTAGGTCCAGCGACGAAGAAACGCGCCCGGGAATCAAGGTCTGCAAAGCTTCCAGCGATGCGGAGAGGGCAAAACCGAACAGTACTGGCAGCAGAATCCGCCCCCAGGGCGAGCGCCGGTGGGTAGGTGCGAGCGTTAGCAGAAAACCAAGCGGCAGATACGCCAGAACGTTAAATAGGGCGTCCTGCCAGGTCCAATAGCGGGGCCAGTTGCCCGCGAGAAAATCGAAAAGCCCGAGGCCGTTGTCGCGCCAGGCATGGTTGGTGTAGAGACTGGCGTAGACAATGATGCCGACATAAGCCAGTGACAGCGCCAGGGGCTTCTGGCGCAGGCGCTGCAGCAACGGACGCTGATCAGGCGTTGTGTCCGTGTTCGCCGTGGTGTTCATGATCGCGATGCGCCACATGATAAGTGCCTGCCGCGGCGTGATGATGCGAGGGTGGCGGCGTCAGACGACCGATCCGCTGTGGTAGCAGCGATCCGCTGATCATGCCGATGGTTGCAGCAAACAGCCCCAGAATCTGCGGTGGCCAGACGCCGTCGTCAGTACCGAAGATCTCGCACAGAATCCAGGTAAAGAAACCGGCGAAGACCGCAAACAGGGCTCCTTGAGTGGTAGCGCGTTGCCAGTAAAACCCGGCGACGAGCGGCACAAAGGCGACGACCAGCGTAATTTTGTAGGCGTGCTCGACCATCTTGAAAATCGACGCGTTACTGGTTAGCGCCATGGCCAACACCATACCGGCGAAGGCGACGATGACGATGCGCATCAGCCAGAGAAAAATCCGGTCAGAGATGTGCGGCAGCATGGGACGTAAAATGTTTTCGGTGAACGATACGGACGGCGCCAGGAGCGTGGCTGAAGAGCAGCTCATGATGGCCGACAGTAGCGCGCCGAAGAAAATGACCTGGGCAAAAACCGGGGTGTGCTGCAGAATCAGCATCGGCAGCACCAGTTGTGAATCGGTGTCGAGCAGTTGATCGAACATGCCGGGGTCGATCAGCGTGGCGGAGTAAGCGAGAAACATCGGGATGAAGGCGAATACGAAATAGAGCGATCCACCGAGAATGGAACCGGTCATTGCCACGCGTGCGCTCTTGGCCGAGGTGATGCGCTGGAAGACATCCTGCTGTGGAATCGAGCCGAGCATCATGGTCATCCAGGCGCCGACGAACGGCACCCAGACCTCGTAGCCGCCACTGGGCAGGAAATCGAGCTTGCCGGCTGCGCTGGCGTGCGAGATGACCGAGCCGACGCCACCGGCCAGATCGCTGACGATCGTGGCGATGTAGATCAGGCCACCCATGATGACGGTGATCTGTACGAAATCGAGAATGGCCACCGACAGCATCCCGCCAAGTACCGTGTAGGTCAGTACGATGGCGGCGCCCAGAATCATGCCCATGTTCTGCGGAATCAGGCCGCCGGTCACAGTAAAGAAAACCAGGCCCAGCGCCTTGATCTGCGCTGAGACCCAGCCCAGGTAAGAGACGACGATGGCCAACGTGCTCAGCCATTCGACCGTGCGGTTATAGCGCAGACGGTAATAGTCGCCGATGGTCAGCAAATTCAGACGATACAGCTTGCTGGCGAAAAAGAAGCCGGCCAGGATCAGGCACAACGAGGCGCCGAAGGGATCGGCCACGACACCGCGCAAACCCTCCTTGACGAAGGTGGCGGAAACGCCGAGCACTGCTTCGGCACCGAACCACGTGGCGAAAACGGTTGCAGTCACCACGGGTAACGGCAGCATGCGCCCCGCCACGGCAAAGTCTCGGGCGTTCTTGACCCGCGTCGCCGCCAGCAGCCCGATCGCGATCGAGGCCAGCAGATACAGCGCGATGAACCCGAGCAGCGGCGTCATGACCAGTAATGGCGGCTGAACAAGGCGATGCTGGTGGCTAACGCCAAGGTTGAAACGGCAACGCTTATCCATAGCCAGCGACGCTGACGGTGTAGCGCGTGACGCAGTTCATGCAGGACCTTCTGATCGGCCTTGATCTGCTCGCCCTGCGGCGCCAGATGCTCGTGCAGCAGACGCGGCAGTTGCGGCAGGATCCTGGCCCAGTTCGGACCTTCCCGCTTCATGCCGTCAATAAAGCCGCGCAGGCCGACCTGTTCGCTCATCCAGCGTTCCAGAAAAGGTTTGGCAGTTTTCCAGAGATCCAGATCCGGGTTCAGTTGGCGCCCCAGGCCCTCGATATTGAGCAGCGTCTTCTGCAGCATGACCAGTTGCGGTTGCACCTCAACATTGAAACGGCGCGAGGTCTGGAACAGACGCAGCAACACCTTGCCGAAGGAGATATCCTTGAGCGGCTTGTCGAAGATCGGCTCGCAGACCGTGCGGATGGCCGCCTCGAATTCATCGATGCGGGTATCTTTGGGTGCCCAGCCGGAAATGACATGGACTTCTGCGACACGGCGGTAATCACGCTGGAAGAACGCCAGAAAATTCTGTGCCAGATAGTTCTTGTCCACGTCATTGAGCGTGCCGACGATGCCGAAATCCAGGGCGACGTAACGACCATCATGTGCCACGAGAATGTTACCGGGGTGCATGTCGGCGTGAAAGAAACCGTCGCGGAAGACTTGCGTGAAGAAAATTTCGACGCCCGCGCTCGACAGACGGTTCAGGTCAATGCCCGCCGCGCGTAATTCGTCGATGCGGCCGACGGGGATGCCCTGCATACGTTCCATCGTCATCACGTTGGTGGCGCAGAAGTCCCAGTACACCTCCGGCACGATCAGCAACTGACCATCGGCAAAATTGCGTCGCAACTGCGAGGCATTGGCTGCTTCGCGAATCAGATCGAATTCATCGTGCAGATGCTTGGCAAATTCGGCGACCACTTCGCGCGGTTTCAGGCGCCGACCATCTTCCGAAAACCGCTCGATCAGTTGGGCGAAGGTGTCGAGCAGGTCGAGATCGTGATTGACGACGCGCTGCATACCCGGGCGCAGCACTTTAACGGCGACGTCATGCCCATTGTGCAGACGGGCAAAATGCACCTGAGCGACCGACGCCGAGGCGATGGGTTGTGGATTGAATTCACTGTAGGCCTCTGCCAGTGACATCCCCAGGCCGCGTTCGATTTCGGCGATTGCCTGATCCGAAGGGAACGGCCGGACGCGATCCTGTAGTTTGGCCAGCTCATCGGCGAAATCCGGCGCCAGCAGGTCGCGGCGGGTCGAGAGCATCTGGCCGAATTTGACGAAAATCGGTCCCAGCGACTCCAGTGCTTCGCGCAAGCGGACTGCGCGCGGTTTGCTGAAATGTCGGCGGCGCGCGTAGAAACCCGTCCAGCGGGCGACGCGACCCTCTGGCTCGGCTTCGACAAGCATGGTCAGGAGCCCGTTCTTCCAGCTAACGTAAAGGATACGGGCGAGGCGCTGCAGACGCATAAGCGGCGGCTTTCACAGTGAGACCCACGGGATGTCGGGCCAGAAGGTATAATTTTACCCATGACTTTTGATAGCCGCGAACACATCACCGGCTTGCTGCAAGCCGCGCTTGCCAGCATCGCCCCGGAACACACCGAAACCCCGATCCACCTGGAGCGTCCTAAACAGGCCGAACATGGGGATTTCGCCACCAATCTGCCCATGCAACTGGCGCGCACCCTGAAGCTGGCGCCGCGTGTCATTGCCGAGCGTATTGTTAACGAATTGCCGCTTTCCCCCGAGGTCAGCGAGGTTTCGATCGCCGGTGCAGGTTTTATCAATTTCAAACTCGATGCCGGCGCCAAGACCCGGATCGTCAGCACCGTTCTGGCGCAGGCTGATCATTTCGGTCGTAGTACGCTGGGCCAGAACGCCAAGGTGCTGGTCGAATTCGTATCGGCCAATCCGACCGGCCCGCTCCATGTCGGTCACGGCCGTGGTGCGGCCTATGGTGCGAGCCTGTCCGATCTGTTGGCGTTTGCCGGTTGGGATGTGACGCGTGAGTATTACGTCAACGATGCCGGCCGTCAGATGGACATTCTGGCCGTTTCCACCTGGATCCGTTATCTGGATCAGCATGGCGTCGTCATCGACTATCCGCCCAACGCCTACCAGGGCGATTATGTACGCGACATGGCACGTCAGCTCACCAATGCGCACGGTGACAAATACGTGCGCGCCCAGACCGCCGTGTTGGCAGGCACGCCGGGTTTACCCGCCGCAGATCGGGCCGATGACGAAGCCAAGGCGCAGCGCGAGCATCATCTGGATGCGCTGATCGCCAACGGCAAGGCCCTGCTCGGCGAAGACTGGCCGTATGTCCATCAGCATGCACTGTCGGAGCAATTGGCCGATGGTCGCGACGATCTCAATGGTTTTGGCGTGCATTTTCAGAACTGGTTCTCGGAAAATGCGTTGTTCGATACGGGTATGGTCGCTCGCTGCCTGGAAAAACTGGACGCAGCCGGTCACATCTACGAACAGAACGGTGCTCGCTGGTTCCGCTCCACCGATTTCGGCGACGAGAAAGATCGCGTCGTCCAGCGCGAAAACGGGCTTTATACCTATTTCGCCTCGGACATCGCCTATCACCTCAACAAATACGAGCGCGGTTTTGATCGCATGATCAACATCTGGGGTGCCGATCACCACGGCTATATCCCACGGGTGAAAGGTGCGATCAATGCGCTGGCGCTGGATCCGGCCAAACTGGACATTGCGCTGGTGCAGTTCGCTGTTCTCTATCGCAATGGTGAAAAGGCGTCCATGTCCACGCGGGCGGGCGATTATGTCACCCTGCGCGCTTTACGTGCCGAAGTCGGTGACGATGCCTGCCGTTTCTTCTATGTGCTGCGTAAGGCCGACCAGCATCTGGACTTCGATCTGGACCTGGCCAAGAGCCAGAGTGCCGATAATCCGGTCTACTATATTCAGTATGCGCACGCCCGTATCTGTTCGCTCATGGCGCAGTGGCATGGCACCGAAGCCGATCTGAAGGATGCCGATCTGGCGTTGCTGACGAATCCACGCGAAGCGGCATTGACCGCGCTCCTCGGCCGATTCCCGGAAGTGGTCGAAGCGGCTGCCCGTGATCTCGCGCCGCATCAGATTGCTTTCTACCTGCGTGATCTGGCCGCTGAATTTCATGGTTACTACAATGCCGAACGCATGCTGCTCGATGATGCGGCGCTGACCGCCGCCCGTCTGGCGTTGTCGGTCGCCGTGCGTCAGGTGATCCGTAACGGGTTGGCCTTGCTGGGTGTATCCTGCCCGGAGTCTATGTAGTTTCCTGCCCGGAAAGCATGTAAGCTGCCCGAAGTTCACGACGAGGCCGTTATGTCCCGAGATTACAAACCGAAACGTCATGCTGCACGCGACCGCGAGCCGTCCGGTGGCGGTGCCTTTAAAGGCATTCTGTATGGTTTGATTTTGGGCCTGGTCATTGCCGCTGCGGTGGCCTGGTGGTT
This sequence comes from Fluviibacter sp., assembly GCA_048859965.1. Classification (GTDB taxonomy): domain Bacteria; phylum Pseudomonadota; class Gammaproteobacteria; order Burkholderiales; family Rhodocyclaceae; genus Fluviibacter. The sequence goes on along the minus strand of JBLIZO010000037.1, from coordinate 26,999 downwards.
TAACCGCATGCCGTCGCCATTTATCGATAAGAGCGGCGGGGCAAGCAGCAGCACACCGGCTCCGGCTAAACCTGCAGCACCAGCGGCGCAGGCCCCGGTCAGCGAGACTACGCCAGCACCAGCAGCGCCGACGGTCAATGCCCAGGGCGAGAACGGTCAGCCGATTGTGCTTCCCGGCAAGCCTGGCGATCCGCTGCCTGAAAAGCGTTTCCAGTTTCCCGACATTCTGTCAGGTAAAACCGACGGCACCACGCCACCCGCTGCCAAGTCGGCTGACGCGACCAAACCGGTCGATACCGCCAAGCCGGCCGATGTACCAACCGGTTTCTACCTGATGGCGGGTTCGTTCCAGAAGCCGTCCGACGCCGAAGCGCAAAAGGCCAATCTGGCACTGATCGGCTTCGATGCCAGCGTTCAGAAAGCCGTCATCGGCGAAAAAGTCTGGTACCGCGTCAAGATTGGTCCGTTCAAGCGTCAGGATGACGCCAATCGCGCGCGTAACGAGCTCAAGGAAAACGGCATTGAAGCCGTCCCTGCCCGCAATTAACCCGGAGTGATCATGCAACGTCGCCAGTTTCTCGCCACCCTGATTGCCGGTTTCGGTGTTGCCAGTTCGGGAAGCGCGTTAGCCCAGGCAGCGCTGGGCGGCACGTTGCCGCAGACCGGTGGTGCCGCAATTGCCGGCCAGACGTTTGCGCCGCTGAACGTGCCGGTGCCGGCCACCGGCGGCAAGATCGATGTCCTGGAATTCTTCTCCTACGGTTGCCCGCATTGCCATGATTTCTCCGAGCCGTTCGAGCGCTGGAGCCGCAAGCAACCCAAGGATGTCGTGGTGCGGCGTGTGCCAGTCACCTTCGGTCGTCCGCAGTGGGTGGTTTTGGGGCGTCTGTTCTACACGATTCAACTCCTGAAGCTGCCGGCGTTGGATGCTGCTGCATTCGCCGCCATCCACCAGCAGGGCAAGATGCTCTATGAAGATCAGGCCGTGCTGCAGTGGGCGGCCAGCCAACCGGGCGTGGATGCCAACAAATTCAAAGAGGTGTATTTCTCTCAGGAAGTCACCAACGCCATGAAGAAGGCCGATGCGATGGCTGCGTCGTATCAGATCGATGCCGTGCCAACGATCATTGTCGGTGGTCGCTACAAAATGCTGCAGCAACGTGGCATGAGCTTCACCGATTTGCTGGCGAATACCGACGCGGTGATCAAACTGGCCCGTCAACCGCAGAAATAGTGCCGCAACAAGCCGTCCGGTCTGCGGCTTAGGCTTACACGCCGGCCGGATAGAAAAACGCCCGCAATTGCGGGCGTTGTCCTTGGTGCGGTAGTGCCGTTCTTACTTGGCGGCCTTGGCCTTCGCTTTGGCAGCGGGCTTTTTGGCATCAGCACGCATTTTGACGAAGCTGCCGGGTGCATCTTCGATGGCCTTGAGCGGGCCGGCACCCGGTATGCGGGCAGCCACCTTCTTGTCGTTGATGGCTTCGACCCACTGTTCCCAGTTGGGCCACCACGAACCCTCGTGCTGCTTGGCGCCTTCGAACCAGGCCTGTGCCGTTTCCGGCAGCTTGTCGTTGGTCCAGTAGCAGTACTTGTTGCCCGCCGGTGGGTTGACGATACCGGCGATGTGGCCGGAACCGCCCAGCACGAAGTTCACCGGACCCGACGGCAGATGCACACCCATGTAGGTGCTGATCCAGGGTGCAATGTGGTCTTCGATGGCCGAGATGAAATAGCACGGTGTCTTGACCTTGCGGATATCGATGGGCACACCGCCCAGCGTTATGCCGCCGGGTTCCTTCAGAATGTTCTTCAGGTACATATTGCGCAGGTAGAAGCTGTGCATGGCGCGTGGCATGCGCGTCGAGTCCGAGTTCCAGTACAGCAGGTCGAACGGGAACGGGTCTTTGCCCATCAGGTAGTTGTTGATGACGAAGGACCAGACGAGATCGTTGGCGCGCAGCATGCTGAAGGTGCCGGCCATTTCCGAACCGTCCAGATAGCCGGTTTTTTCCATCTTCTTCTCGATGGTGGCAATGCTTTCCTCGTCGATGAAGACGCCCAGTTCGCCCGGGTCGGTGAAGTCCAGCATGGTCGTGAAGAAGGTGGCCGAGTTGGCGCGGTTGTCCTTCTTGGCCGCCATGTAGGCCAGCGTGGACATGAGCAGTGTGCCGCCCAGACAGTAGCCGGCCAGGTTGACCTTCTTCGAACCGGTGGCTTGTTCAACGGCGTTGATGGCGGCCAGTGAGCCTTCGAGCAGATAGTCTTCGAAGTTCAGGTCGGCGTGCTTCTCATCCGGGTTGAGCCAGCTGATGATGAAGGTGGAGTGGCCCTGATCGGTCGTCCACTTCACGAAGGAGTTTTTCTCGCGCAGATCAAGAATGTAGAACTTGTTGATCCAGGGCGGCACGATCAGCAGCGGCACGTCGAATTGCTGTTTGGTCGTCGGTTCGTAGTGGACCAATTGGAACAGGTCGTTCTGATAAATGACCTTGCCCTTGGTCGTCGCCACGTTCTTGCCGAGTTCGAAGGCCGACGTGTCGGTCATGCGGATACGCAACTTGCCGTCGCCCGCCTCGACATCGTGCAGCAGGTTGTTCAGACCCTTGACCAGGTTCTGACCCTGCGTGCGGACGGTTTCGCGGAACACTTCCGGGTTAGTCAGCGCAAAATTGCTTGGCGATAGGGCGTCGACATACTGACGCGTATAGAAGTTCACCTTGTCGCGCTGCTTATCGTCCATACCTTCGACGGTGCCGACAGTTTCGAGGATGTGCTTCGAGGCGATCAGATACGATTGTTTGATGAAGTCAAAGACGAAATCCTGTTGCCAGCCTTCGTCCTTGAAACGCTTGTCAGAACGCTCTGGCGCCATGGTCGGTTCGGCATGCATACCCATCATGCGGATGACGGAGTTCTGCCATAGCGAGAAATAGTTATGCACCATGCTCATCTGCGCCTGGGCCAACTGATAGGGGTTCGACATCAGGCGGGCGGACAGGTCCATAAAAGCTTTGGCGATACCGACTTCCTCTCCGGCGGTATTGACACCCTTCTGGGCCTGGCGTTCCAGGAAACTGCCCAAAGCGCGTGAGGCGCGCTGGGCGACTTCGGCATAGACGTGGACCAGCTCGGCGGGGTTCTTGCCTTCCGCGCCCTCGGCGGGGTTAGGGGACTGCGACATGGTGATCTCCGGAAACTAAAAGCCAAAAAAATAGCGCGCTCAGGGCAGTCAGTACGGCAGACCCTGCAGGCACGGGGTGCGACAGCCATAGATTGCCTGTAAAGACCCGATCGCACAAGGGGTCTGGCCGATTCGCTGTCGGCGATGCGTGCGTGGGTCTTGGGCGTCTGGCGAAGGGGCGGTAAACTCCGACCATGCCCGAAAATCAAGTCAACGTGTCTTCCGCGCCTTCCTCCACCGATAACGGGGAGGAATATCTCTGCGTTGGTGTTTGCATGGCCGATCCTGAGTCCGGCTTGTGCCAGGGCTGTGGCCGTCCGCTGGCCGAGCCGCAGACGCCGGATAATAGCGATCCTGCTTGAACCTGCCGCCGGGAATGTTCCGGCTTGGCGCGCACAGGTATAATCGGGCAATTCGCACTCGGTCGTTGCCTTCAATCCTCTACGCCGGAAACCTGCACATGAACACAGAAAAAGCCCGTTTCAACATGGTCGAGCAACAGATTCGTCCGTGGAATGTTCTCGATCCCAATGTTCTGGACCTGCTGTTTGAAGTGCGCCGTGAAGAATTCGTGCCGCAAAACTATCGCTCATTGGCGTTTGCCGACGTTGAAATTCCGCTCAGCCCGAATGCCGTCATGATGGCGCCGCGCATGGAAGCCCGTTTACTGCAGGAATTGGAGCTGGCCCCGGACGCTCAAATCCTTGAGGTCGGTACGGGTTCGGGCTACATGACCGCGTTGCTGGCATCACAGGGCGCGCATGTGACCAGCCTGGAAATTGATCCATCGCTGCAGGCGCAGGCCAAGGCCAATCTGGATGAAGCCGGTATCGAGAACGTGACGCTTGTACTGGGGGATGGCCTCAAGGGCTACGAAGCCGGTGAGCCGTACGATGCGATTATTCTGACCGGTTCCGTACCGGCAGTTCCTGATGTGTTATTGCATCAACTGGCACTGGGTGGTCGTCTGATGGCGGTGGTGGGCACCGGCCCGGTCATGGACGTGGTGCGCATCCACTGCACCGGCCCCGGTACCTATTCGCACGAGACACTGTTCGAGACCTATGTGCCGCCGTTGGAGAATGCACAGCGCGTCAGCGAGTTTGCGCTTTGACGCGTAGCTGGCTGGGGTAAGCGGCTTCGTTCAAAAGCCCGCTTCGGCGGGCTTTTTGCATCGTGCTGTCAGTGGTCGCGTTGCAGAGTTTGAGCGATGAGGTTGACAGTGCGCGCGGTGGCGCCTGTGGCACTGCTCACAAATCGCTCGGTGGCGGACTGCACCGCTGTCCGATAGGTCGCGTTGGTCAGTAGGTCGGCAACCGCATCGGCGAGTTTTTCGGGGGTGACATCGGTCAGGCGTCGCGCGGCGCCGGTGTTTTCCGCGAGTTCGGCGGCAGCCTGGAAATTGTAGGTGTGCGGGCCGATGATGAGCGGCGCGCCACAAGCGGCCGCCTCGATCAGATTCTGGCCGCCGAATGGCAAAAGGCTGCCACCAATGACGGCGACATCGGCCATGCTGTAGTAGGCGACCATCTCGCCCATCGAATCACCTAACCAGACTTGCGTTGTTGCGTCAGGGGGCGATTCGCTGCGCGGTCGCAGGGCAAAGCCCTCGCGTTGGGCCAGTGCCGCCACAGCGTCGAAGCGTTGCGGGTGGCGTGGCACGAGTATCAGCAGCGGGTTCAATGCCGGGTGACGGGCACAGAGGGCACGATGCGCGGCGAGAATGATCGCTTCCTCGCCTTCGCGCGTACTGGCCGCAAGCCATACCGGGCGGTCTTCCGGCACTCTGCTGCGCCAGTCGCGCCCCTGCGCCTGCAGCATGGGATTGATGCGCACATCGAACTTGAGATTACCCGTCACGCTGACCGGATTGGCGCCCAGTGCTGCCAAACGTTCGGCATCGGCCGGCGTTTGGGCGCCTGTTGCATGCAGTGCAGCGAGTACGGGGCGGATGTGGGATGCGAAGCGGCTATAGCGTCTGGCTGACCGTTCGGAGAGCCGCGCGTTGATCAGCATGACCGGTACGCGATGATAACGGCTGCGCAGAATCAGATTCGGCCAGATTTCGGTTTCCATGAGCAGACCGAGTGCCGGGCGTGCGCGTCGCAGAAAACGATCGACCGCACCGGTCAGGTCATAGGGCACATAGGCGATCAGGATGCGCGGGTCTTTGTAGAGGTTCGTACTGGTTTCCCGACCGGTCGGTGTCATGTGGGTCAGCAGGATACGGTGTTGCGGATAGTGTTCCAGCAGCGCGTGAACGAGTGGCTCGGCCGCGCGCGTTTCACCCACGGAGACAGCATGCAACCAGAGAATCGGGCGGCCATGCGGCACATTGACGAAGCCGAAGCGTTCACTGATATGTTGTCGGTAGCCTGGCTGTTTGCGACCACGCCACCACAGGCGTAGTAGTGCGAAGGGTACCATCAGCGTCAGCAGCAGGCGGTAAAACCAGGGTGCGGTGTTCGGTGCGACAGCAGTCATGTCGGCAGGAAACCCCAGGCGCGGAGTTGCCCGGTGATGTCGGCAACCGGTGGGATCGTATCGAGGTGTCCGAACGTGGCGCGTTGGCCAAGTCCGAAACCACCGGCCAATGCCGGATCGGTATCCGTGAAGATCGCGATGGTTGGAATCTCCAGCGCGCAGGCGATGTGCGTGAAACCGGTATCGACGCCCAGGCACAGACGCCCTTTGGACAGTCGCTCGGTTAGTTGCGTCAGCGTTGGTCGGTACAGCACTTCGCTCGCTTTGCGCATCTTTGTGCCGCCTTCGGCGATCCCTTCGGCGATGCGCTGCGAGCGTGCGGCTTCGACCGCGTTGCCGGCGGTCAACACCGGCACGAGGCCGGTGTCGCGTAACTGGCGACCAACGGTGATCCAATAGTCTTCCGGCCACAGCTTCTTGTCGCGGCTGGTGTTGGTGAATAGAAAAACTTCATTGCCCGGTTGTGCCGGAAAACGGTCGCCCAGGCCAAAGTCCAGCGGCAGTTCGGGTAAACGATCCACATAGCCGAGCGCCGTTGCCGCAATCGTGCGGTAACGCTCGACGGCGTGCAGGGCATACGGCACCGGTAACGGATGCGTGAGCAGTAAGCCAGACAGCGCCTCGCGTGCCTCGTGGCGGTTCTGGCCGTAGACAGGGCCATGCGCCAGTTGCGCCAGCAACACGCTGCGCACCAGCCCCTGCGTATCGATGATTGCGTCGTAATGTTCCGTGCGTAGCGCGCCGAGCGCGCGGCTGATTTCCGACCAGGTCTTGCGATTGCATAGCGATTTGCGCCAGCGACGAATGGCGACCGGAATCACCCGGTGCACGCCGGTATGCCAGGCGGGGATTTCCGCGAAGGGCGCTTCCACGCACCAATCAATCAAAGCACCGGGAAAGATACGGCGCAGGTCGCTCACCACGGCGAGATTGTGCAAGACATCGCCTAGCGACGACGTCTTCATCAACAGAAAACGGGGGGGCTCGGAGAGCTCGGGCGGCATTAGTGATAATCTCGCGTCATGGCCTTATTATAGCCGCCCGCCTGACCTGTTTATGATCGAGAAACCGTTGCTGCCTTCTTCCCCGAAACTGCCGCTGTCGCTGGTGCTGATTACGCTGAATGCGGGGGCGCGCTTGCGCGATGTACTGGCATCAGTGCCCTTTGCCGATGAAATCATTGTGGTGGATTCGGGGAGTACCGATGAAACTGCCGCCATTGCTGCCGAATTCGGCGCACGATTCGAACGGCACGCCTGGATCGGCTTCGGCCCGCAGAAAGCGCATGCCGTCAGCCTGGCGCGCAATGACTGGGTGCTCTGTCTGGACGCCGACGAAGCTTTGTCGCCTGAGCTGTCGCAGCGTATTCGCGGCGCCTTCCGCGATGGCCTGCCGGATTACCCCGTGTACCGTTTTGCCCGCTGCAACGTGTTCATGGGGCGACCACTCAAGCACGGCGAAGGCTACCCGGACTACAATACGCGGCTCTTTCGGCGTGATGCTGCCCGCTGGTCGGACGACATCGTGCACGAGCATGTCGTGTCGGATCTGGCGCCGCGTACGCTGCAAGGCGACCTGCTGCATTACAGTGCCGATGATATCAAGGCCTATCTGGACAAACAGAATCGTTACACCAGTCTGGCCGCCGAACGCGCGCTGGCGCGCGGTGAGCAGGCACCGCTGGCGCGTATCATTCTGTCGCCGCTGACGCGGTTTCTCAAATTCTGGTTGCTGCGTGGTGGTTGGCGGGACGGTCTGCCCGGCTTTGTGCACATCGTCATTGGCTGCCAGAACAGCTTCATGAAATATGTGAAGTTGCGTGAGTTATGCCGTTCGCGCGGTCAGGGATAAAGCATCTGCCCGATGACATCGTGTAGCCGGTGAGCGAGCAGTTTACGCCCCTGATTGCCCGCGTCGGTTTCAATACGGATCGGTTCGCCAATCGTCAGCCGCACCACGAGGCGGCGTGCCGACAGGATGGCGCAAAAGCTTTCCCAGAGCGAGGTGTCGCCAGTGTAAGCCGGCAGCGGTGAGGGTTGACCTTGTACATCTTCATAACGCAGTGCCACGGGTGTGACCGCTACGTCGGCATCGATGGCCGGCTGCAGGAGCGCTGCGTGGAAGGGGTGCAGATGTGTGCCGTCGGTCGTCGTGCCCTCCGGAAAAACCGCAAGCCAGTTCCCCGACGCCAGACGCTGCGCCATGTCGCGCCCGATGGTGTGCGCGTGCCCCCGGCTGCCACGTTGCAGGAAAATGGTTTCGTTATGGCGGGCCAGCGTACCGATGATCGGCCAGTGCACGACGTCATCCTTGGAGACAAAGGCAACGGATGTCAGCGCATTGACCGCGAAGATGTCGATCCAGCTGACGTGGTTGGCGGCGATCAGGCCGACCTGTTCCGGCAGCGTGCCCTCGATTTGCAGTGTAAAACCGAAATAGCGCAGGAGCTGGCGCGACCAACGCGTGCGTACTTCACGGCGGCGCGCTACCGAGAGGAAAGGAAAGGCAGCCAAAACCCAGAGCAGGCCACCAAGCAGATGCAAAATAACCCGCGTACCGCGCACGAAGCGCAGGTGCGTCGGCATCGGGGCGGGCATCATGCGGCTTGAGACTTAGAGCGGTTCGCCGAAGGCAGCCTCAAAGCGTTGCGCGACCTGGGCGAAGTTCACGGCGTAATTCTGCGGGCCGGCATGGGCAATTTTGATCGAACCCATCAGAGAGGCCAGGCGCCCGGCCTTCTGCCAGTCGTATCCATGAGCCAGACCGTAGAGCAGGCCGCCACGGAAGGCGTCACCGCAACCGGTGGGGTCGATGATGGCTTCCGGTTGCACGGTTTCGATATCGATACGTTTGCCGCCTGTGAAAATCCAGGCACCTTCGCCACCGCGCGTAACGATCAGCGCCGCCACGTTTTCGGCGAGTTGCTCCAGCGTCTGGTTGGTGCGCTCGCAGAGCAACTGGGCTTCGTAGTCATTGACGCAGGCATAGGTGGCGAGCGACAGAAACTGCTGCAGGTCGTTGCCGTCAAACATGGGCAGGCCCTGGCCCGGATCAAAAATGAACGGGATATTGGCCGCGGCGAACTGGCGGGCGTGTTCGATCATGGCGTCGCGGCCGTCCGGTGCGACGATACCCAGGCCGATGTTGTCGGCGTGTGCGACCTCATTGAGGTGCGCTTGGCCCATGGCGCCCGGGTGAAAGGCTGTGATCTGGTTGTCATCCAGATCGGTGGTGATGAAGGCTTGTGCCGTGAAGGTGCCCGGTACTTTGCGCACATATTTGCGCGACAGGCCCTGCGCATCAAGGCGATCCAGATAGGGGATGCCATCTTCGCCCACCGTTGCCATGATTTCGGCGTCGCCACCCAGGCTATGCAGCGCATAGGCAATATTACCGGCGCAGCCGCCGAATTCGCGACGCATTTCGGGCACCAGGAAGGCCACGTTCAGAATATGGATCTGCTCCGGCAGAATCTGCTCACGGAAACGGCCGTTGAACACCATGATGTTGTCGAAGGCCAGCGAGCCGCAGATCAGTGTTTTTTTGCTCATGTTGATGATCGTTCGGTGAAAGTGAGTGATTCGGGAGATTTATTGCGGTAAGGTGCCGACCAGCAGACTCCAGCCTTCCTGGGTGTCGGCAACATGCATGGCCAGCCAGGGTTTGTAGATGTCGATGAGCTCTTCCGCCTGTTCGGCGAGTAGACCGGCCAGCACCAGAGCGCCGCCCGGTTTCAGTCGTGCGGCCAGCGCCGGGGCAAGTACGCGCAGTGGGTTGGCCAGAATATTGGCCAGCACCACATCGTAGGTTTGCGTGTCGTAGGGTGCGGGTAACTGCTTGCTGGCGTCAAAGAACGCGGCGGTTACCGAATTGGCTTCGGCATTGTCGTGCGCCGAACGCACTGCCTGCGGGTCGATATCCACACCGACGACCTCACGGGCGCCCAGCTTGGCGGCGGCTATCGCCAGAATACCGGAGCCGCAACCGTAATCGAGTACAGAACCGGCAGGGCGTTCGCGGACCAGCCATTGCAGGCACATGCGGGTGGTTGGGTGGCTGCCCGTGCCAAAAGCGAGACCGGGATCAAGCACCAGGTTGATCGCCGCCGCACTACTATCTGGCGGGGTATGCCAGCTGGGTACGATCCATAGCGGGCCGGCGATAGGGATCGGTTCAAACTGCGCTTGCGTGGCGCGTACCCAATCGGTTTCGGGGACATCCTCAACCGCCAATTCGGCCGTGATGCCAAGTTCGGCGGCGCAGTCTGCGACGATGTTCCGCACAGGCTCGGCCGCATCGAACAGTGCGGACAGTATGGAGCGTGCCCAGACAGTGTGCGTCTCCATGCCGGGCTCGCCGTATTGCGGCGTTTCGGCGGGCGTGCCGGCATCGGCATCCTCGACGGTGACCGACAGGGCGCCGGCTTCCATCAGGGCATCGCCGAGTGCCTCGGCCTGTTGGGCGTCCGCAATGATGCGGGCATTAACCCAGGCCACTTACTGACGCCCGACTTCTTTTTTCTCGGCCAGCATTTCTTCCAGGTAGTGAATGCTGGCGCCGCCGTCGACGAATCCCTTGTCGCGCATCAGCTCGTGGTGCAACGGAATATTGGTCTTGATGCCTTCGACCAGCATTTCCGATAATGCGATGCGCATTTTGCGGATGGCCTGATCGCGCGTCTCGCCGTAGGCGATGAGCTTGCCGATCATTGAGTCATAGTGCGGGGGCACCTTGTAACCGGCGTATACATGCGAATCGACGCGGATACCGGGGCCACCCGGCGTATGCCAGGCGTTGATCGTGCCCGGTGACGGGACAAACGTGTACGGGTCTTCCGCGTTAATGCGACACTCGATGGCGTGGCCGCGAAACTCGATGTCCTTCTGGCGGTAACGCAGTTTTTCGCCTGCCGCAATGCGAATCTGTTCCTGCACAATATCGATACCGGTAATCATTTCGGTGACCGGGTGTTCGACCTGTACACGCGTGTTCATTTCGATGAAATAGAACTCGCCATTCTCATACAGAAACTCGAACGTACCCGCGCCGCGATAACCGATCTTGCGGCAGGCATCAGCGCAGCGCTCGCCAATCTTGGCGATCAACCTTTCCGGAATGCCCGGTGCCGGCGCTTCTTCGATGACTTTCTGGTGGCGGCGCTGCATCGAGCAGTCGCGCTCGCCCAGATAAATCGCGTTACCGAAGGTGTCGGCCAGAATCTGGATTTCCACGTGACGTGGGTTCTCCAGAAACTTTTCCATGTACACAGTCGGGTTGCCAAAAGCAGTCTGTGCTTCCTGCTTGGTCATTTGCACGGCGTTAATGAGCGCCGCTTCCGTATGCACGACGCGCATACCGCGTCCGCCGCCGCCGCCGGCCGCCTTGATGATGACCGGGTAACCGATCTCGCGGGCTGTCCGGATGATTTCCTTGTGGTCGTCGGGTAGGGCGCCTTCCGAACCCGGTACACAGGGCACACCGGCTTTCTTCATGGCATCTTTGGCGGAGACCTTGTCGCCCATCAGGCGAATGGTTTCTGCCGTCGGGCCGATGAACACGAAGCCGCATTGTTCCACGCGCTCCGAGAAGTCGGCGTTTTCCGAGAGGAAGCCGTAACCCGGGTGGATCGCTTCGGCATCGGTCACTTCGGCGGCCGAGATAATCGCCGGCACATTCAGGTAGCTGTCTTTCGACGGTGCCGGGCCAATACAGACCGATTCGTCGGCCAGCTTCACATATTTGGCATCGCGGTCCGCTTCGGAGTGCACAACCACGGTCTTCACACCCAGCAGGCGACAGGCGCGCTGGATGCGCAGGGCGATCTCGCCCCGGTTGGCGATCAGGATCTTTCCGAACATGGCGATCAGCCGATCACAAAGAGGGGTTCGCCAAACTCGACCGGTTGGCCGTTTTCAACCAGAATGGCTTTGATGACACCCGAGGCGTCGGATTCGATTTCGTTCAGCAGCTTCATGGCCTCAATGATGCACAGTGTCTGACCTTGTTTGACGCTGTCGCCAACTTCCACGAAGGGCTTGGCGTCCGGTGACGAAGCACGGTAGAAGGTGCCGACCATCGGGCTCTTGACCACATGGCCTTCCGGCAGGGCCGGTTCCGATGCCGCAGCAGCAGCGGCCGGCGCTGCAGTGGGGGCAGCGGCGTGAGCCACCGGCGCGGCTGCGTACACCTGATGCGCCACCGGTGCGGCGGTCGTTTGCTTGGCAATACGAACCTTCTCTTCGCCTTCGGTGACCTCCAGTTCCGAAATGCCGGATTCCTGAACCAGGTCGATCAGTTTTTTCAGTTTGCGCAGATCCATGTGGGTCTCCCGAGAGAAGTCTTCAGATTGAAAGTAAAAGAATGGCTGCTGGATTCAGGCTACGCGCCCAGATCCAGGTTGTCCGACAGCGCGGCGATGATGTAATTCAGCGCCAGCAGGTAACCTTGGGCGCCTAAACCGGTGATGGTGCCAACGGCCTTGTCGGAGAAATACGAATGGTGGCGGAACGGCTCGCGGGCGTGCACGTTGGAGAGGTGCACCTCGATGAACGACAGATCCGATGCCAGGACGGCGTCGCGCAGCGCAACGCTGGTATGCGTCAAGCCCCCCGGGTTGATCACCAGAAAATCAAAATTTTCGTTACGTGCAGCATGAAGTCGCTCGATCAGCGCACCTTCGTGGTTGCTCTGAAAGGTTTCCAGCACGATACCGGCACGTTCGGCATGTTCCGTCAGGGCACGGTCGATATCCGCCAGTGTCGTGAAGCCATAAACATGCGGCTCGCGCTGGCCGAGCAGATTCAGGTTGGGGCCATGCAGCACCAGCACTTTGCCGGGCAGGTCGTCGGCGCAGGGTTGGGTCGGGTTGTTCATGAGCGCATTATCTCCCAATTAGCAGCAAATTTCCAGGAAGTTCGCGGCTATATCGCCACAACTTCGCTGCGCGTTACTTGGTGGCCTTGGCCAGATCGGCTTCCAGATCCTTGCGGGTATAGATGCCAAAGTGGCGACTGGTGATGTTGCCCTGGGGGCTGATCATCAGCGTAAAGGGCACGGCATCGTAGCGGTTGCCCAGTGTGCGCGACAGATCAATGCTCTGCTGTCCGCCCACAACGATGGTGTAGTCAACCGGTGTTTTCTTGAGGAATGCTTTAACGTTATCTGCCTGATCGGCGGCGATGCCGACAAAAGCTACGTTTTTGCCTTGCCATTGACCGTGAATTTCGTTGAACATCGGCATTTCTTCAATGCAGGGCGGGCACCAGGTCGACCAGAAATTCACCACGACTGTTTTGCCGCGTAGCGCCGATAAATCGACGATTTTGCCGTTAACGTCTTTAAACTGGGCCTCAAAAAACCTGGCACTCATCTGTGGGCCATTGTGGGCGCTATCAAACTTGGAGCAGGCGCCGATGAGCGCCACGATGCCTGCCAATGCCAGGCGTGTTACCCAGGTGCGCCAAGCGGAGGTTCCCGCCAGAGTCCATGAAGCCATATTCGAAACTTTCGTGGGGTACGATGATCGCCAGATCATGCCACGATATCGGCCGGTTGGCTACCTGTTGCCGGTAAATGCCAGAAAGTTCAGAGCATCACGGCCTCGGCCGCCATGCGGGCGCGTACCAGGTCGGCGCGGGCACGTTCTCGCGTTGAGCCGTCATGTTTTTTGAACACCACGCGCTCGTCATGACTTGGGTAAATCACCAGATTGGTAATCAGCGGTGCCCGCGCAACCTGCAGCACGGCGCTGGTGCGCTCGTTGCGTGGCGGGATATGTTCGTAATCAATGCCGCGATTGAGCAGAAAAATTTCCACGTCCTTGTCGCTGTCCGGGTACAGCAGAATGTCGATCATGGCGTAGCGACCGGCGGTACCTTCCAGCACCGACCCCGTCAGGTAGGGGTGAAAGTCGGCCAGTACCTCCATCCAGTAGAGTGCTTCCTCGCGCATCGCGATGATGCGTTCGCGCTGTTCGACATCGTGAAAGATCGACTGATGGGTGCGTAGCGCATCGTAGACGGCCTGTGTCGTCGGCAGGCCGATCCATTCCGGTAGATTCAGTTGATGCGCCGCCTTGCGCTTGGCCAGTTCCACATCCTCCAGGCCGTCTTCGGCCATCAGGCGGGCGGCCACCGCGGCAATGTGGGCGGTACCGTTGTTCTGCATGCCGGTGGGGCGTCGTTTGTGGCGCATCTCGGGTCTCCGGGGCAGGTACAATGCTTTCCATTCTAAACCTACCGGATGCAGATTGCGCCGGTGTGACGACAAACGGAAAAACGATGCATCTGCACATACTGGGTGTCTGTGGCACCTTCATGGGGGGGCTGGCGCAACTGGCGTGCGCTGCGGGCCATAAAGTCACGGGCTGCGACGCCGGCGTTTACCCGCCGATGAGCGACCAGTTGCGCGGTGCCGGCATTGAACTTATTGAAGGTTATGATCCCGCCCAGCTTGCGTTGAACGCCGACGTCTACGTCATCGGCAACGCCATTTCACGCGGTAACCCGTTGCTTGAAGCGATACTGGATGCCGGTCTGCCCTATCTCTCCGGCCCGCAGTGGCTGGCCGAACATATTCTGCAAGGGCGCTGGGTACTTGGCGTTGCCGGTACGCACGGCAAAACCACGACCGCTTCGCTGCTTGCCTGGATTCTGGAAGACGCCGGTTTGGCACCCGGCTTTCTCATTGGCGGCGTGCCGCGCAACTTCGGCGTTTCCGCACGCCTGCATGGCGCCCTCAAGGACTCGCCGTTCTTTGTCATTGAAGCCGATGAATATGACACCGCCTTTTGTGACAAGCGTTCCAAGTTTGTGCATTACCGCCCGCGCACGGTCATTCTGAACAACCTCGAATTCGATCACGCCGACATCTTTGCTGATCTCGCCGCCATCGAAACGCAGTTTCATCACCTCGTACGGACCATGCCCGGCAACGGCCTCATCGTTGCCAACGCCGAGGAGTCCGCACTCAACCGCGTACTTGAACGCGGTTGCTGGACGCCGGTCGTCGGCTTTGGTGCAGGCAGTGGCTTTACGGTGGATGGCGACGACGCCACCGGCCGCATGACGGTACGTGAAGGCGATGCCGTGGTCGGTGAAGTCACCTGGGCGCTCACCGGCGAACACAACCGTCTGAACGCGCTGGCCGCGCTGCTGGCCGCCCGCCATGCCGGCGTACCGCTGGATAAGGGCCTGGATGCGCTATCGCGCTTCGAGAATGTGAAGCGTCGTATGGAAGTGCGTGGCATCGAACATGGTGTGACGGTTTATGACGACTTCGCGCACCACCCGACCGCCATCGCCACCACTGTGGCCGGCTTGCGCCGCAAGGTGGGCGATGCCCGCATCCTCGCCGTCATCGAACCCCGCTCCAACACGATGAAACTGGGTGTGATGAAAGATCTGCTACCGGGCAGCCTGGCCGATTGCGATCATGTCTTTTGCTATGGCGCCAACCTGGGGTGGGACGCTACCGAGGCGTTAGGCCCTATGGGGGCGCGGGCGGAAGTACACACCGATTTCGACGCCATGGTGAAAGGAATTGTAGGGAAAGCAGAGGCTGGTGATCATATTCTTGTCATGAGTAATGGTGGATTCCAAGGGATTCACAACAAGTTACTCGAAGCCCTGCTATCATCGCCAAATGGTTAAGCCATTAACCAATGAACTTCCCCCAATCAGGAGACTCTGCATGAAAAAATCGCTGTTGCTCGCCGCACTGCTGGCTACCGCCGGTATTACCGCTCACGCTCAAACCGCGGCACCTGCCGCCAAGCAGGCCGCCGCCCAGCCGGTACCGGTTGCTGCGGAAGTCGTCGTATTGACTGCCACCGTTGATTCGGTCGATGCCAAGGCCCGCACTGTCGTTCTGAAAAACGATCAGGGCCAACTGGCCACGATGAAGGTCGGTAAGAACGTGCCTGATTTTGCCAACATCAAGAAGGGCGACATCTTCGTCGTTGAATACGCACAAGCCGTCGCTGTTGGTCTGGTTGCCGCCCCGAAGGGTACTCAACCGGGTGTCTCGGCAACTCGCGCTGTGAAGGTGCAGGATCAGGCCAACAAGAAGCCGTTTGCTGAAGAACTCGACACCGTCTACGCGACGGCCAAGATTCAGAGCGTTGATGCCAAGACCCGCACCGCCGTGCTGACCACGCCGGACGGCAAGACCCTGAAGGTCAAGGTCGATAAAGCCGTTCTTGGCCTGGAAAAGTTCAAGGCTGGCGACGAAGTGCTGGTTGAGTATGTGCAGGACATCGCCATTGGCTTCGTGAAACCGGCCAAGAAGTAATCGGCGTTAGCTTTCACACGGGCAACGGCACCTTCGGGTGCCGTTGCCCGTTTGCATGCGGATATAACTATGTCGTGAACGAGATCGGCCGCCGACCCTGAAAGTGCCAGAACACGATGATGCTGAGGACTGCCGCGAAAAAGCACCAGACGGAGATAAGCCAGGTCGTATAGAGCGTATAAGCGACGACTTCCGAGATGAAGACAGCCATGCCAAAGACCATCACACGGGGGTGACTTGATAACAGCAAGCTCACACAGGTGACGATGATATAGAGCGTGATGGTCGTTTGCTCGTAGGGGTTGGCGAAGTCATAAAGGATGTGCTGGTCAGCGACGCTGGCAGTGATAGGTTGCAAAAGAAGGATAGCCAGCAGGTAGGCGCTCACGATAGCGCCAACGGCTGCAAAACCAGCGATAATGCGTCGCCGCCGCTTAACAGTCTCAAGCGCCAACACGGCGAGCGGCACATAAATGGGCCACAGTACATTGGCAAAGAGTAAATAAAGATAGGTCAGCCACGTGTTTAGTGCCGGTGCCGACTTCGTAAAAGTCAGCCACAGCATGCCCTCCAGGAGTTGCTGGATACCAAACAGCAGCGGGATCAACGCATAAGGCAACTCTCGCCGGGTGCGAACGCGTTTGATCGTCAGCGCGCCCAATCCAAGCAGCCCAACCCCGGTTATGAAACTTGCTTGAGCCGAGAAGCACATGGGTTTTGACCTTTAAAACTGAATCCGCAGAGTCGCCAATGGATTTGCCGCTCCCGCAGGGGCAGGTTTTAATCCTTGGTCTTTGTAACCTGGCTCAGGTCGGACCTAAGCATACCGGTTCGGTGGGGGTGTTGGTTTTGACAGAAATTTGCGAATGACGAACTTCTCGGTCTCGACGATGAAGAAGAGCGCCAGGCCGCCAAGCCATAACCAGGGCCAGAGATCCAGCGGTACGGCGGCTGTGCCAAACAGATTTTGCAGGGGTGGTGCATAGGTAAACAACAGCTGCAGCACGGCTACGGCGCCAATGCCCATAGGGACATAGCGATTGCCGAGATGTGCCGTCATCGAGAGCGATGAATCGGTTTTGAAGCGGCTGTTGAGAAGATAGAAGATCTGGCCGATAACGAGTGTGTTGACGGCGACGGTGCGCGCCAGTTCGTCGGAGGCCTGCAGGGACTTCATCCAGAAGAATGCAATCAGCGTGATCGCGACCAGCGCCATGCCAACGAAGGCGACGCGCCATACGGCGAAGGCGTCAAGGATCGGCCGCGAGACGGCGCGGGGCTGGCGCAGCATTACGTCGAGCTCGTGCGGCTCGAAAGAGATGGCAAGGCCCAGGGCGACCGAGGTCACCATGTTCACCCACAGAATTTGCGGCGCCGTCACGGGCAGAATAAAGCCGAAGACAATGGCGAAGAGGATCACCATGCCCTGCGCCACGTTGGTTGGCAGCATAAACAGCAATGCCTTTTCGATGTTGTTATAGACGGTGCGCCCCTCACGCACGGCGGCGGTGATCGAGGCGAAGTTGTCGTCGGCGAGCACCATCGCTGCGGCTTCCTTGGTGACTTCCGTGCCCTTGATGCCCATGGCGACGCCAATGTCCGCACGCTTGAGCGCTGGGGCGTCGTTGACGCCATCGCCCGTCATGGCGACGACCTCGCCATTGGCCTGAATGGCTTTGACGAGGCGCAATTTGTGCTCCGGGCTGGCGCGCGCAAAGACGTCGATGTTGCGTACCGTTTCCTGCAGCATGCCATCGTTCATGTCCTCGATTTCAGCACCGGCGACGGCAGTCTGACCGTCGCCAATGCCCAGCATTTTGGCGATAGCGGCGGCAGTGATCTTGTGGTCGCCCGTAATCATGGTGACACGAATGCCGCCGCGGTGGCACTCGGCGACGGCCTCAATGGCCTCTTTGCGCGGCGGATCCATGAGGCCGACCAGGCCGAGCAACACCAGATTGTTCGGTAGGTCGGCGGGACTCAGGCTTGTGGTCTCGATGCTTGGATTCTGTTGCCAGGCGAGTGCGAGCACGCGTTCGCCTTGCGCGGCCAGGCGATCAGAGGCGTCGTTCCAGTAGTCACGGTTCAGCGCTTGAGGACCATTCTCGGTTTCCTGGCGGTCACAGTTGGCCAGAATGACCTCGGGCGCACCTTTGACCAGCAGCAGGCGATCGCCATCCGGGCCTTCGTTCAGCGTTGCCATGAACTTGTGTTCGGACTCGAACGGAATCGCATCGACGCGCCGATAAGCCTCGCGTTTGGTGTTACGATCCAGCCCCATTTTGGCCGCAAAGGGATAAAGGGCCGCCTCCGTCGGATCACCCTCAACCTTCCAGGCGTTCTCGATCATCCGTAATTCGGCATCGTTACAGAGTGCCGAAACGATTCCCATCGATTTAAGCGCCGCGCATGCGACGGCCGGTTGGTCATCTCGCAGAATTTCGCCTTCGCTGGCATAGCCGTCGCCGGTGACACGGTAGTGTGAATCTGCGGTGACGGCCGATGCAACCATCATTTCCATTAAGGTCAAGGTGCCCGTTTTGTCCGAACAGATGCGGGATACCGAGCCGAGGGTTTCAACAGCAGGCAGTCGGCGGATGATCGCATGACGCTGCGTCATACGTTGCACGCCGATGGCGAGTGTAATCGTGATGAGTGCCGGCAGACCTTCTGGAATGACGGAGACCGCAATGCCGACGACTGCTTGAAAGGCTTCGACGAAAGGCAGATCGCGTACCCATCGGCCGTAGGCGAAGACGGCTACGGAGAGAATGCCGACCACCTTGGCGATGGTGTTGCCGAAGGTTTTTATCTGACGCAAAAGTGGTGTTTCAAGTGCATCGACGACCGCGAGCATCTGATTGATGCGGCCGAGTTCGGTATGTACGCCGGTTTCGACCACAACGGCAGTTGCGCGCCCGGAAACGACCAGCGTGCCCGAGAAGACCATGTTCTCGCGATCGCCCACCGTTGAATTTTCGGGAACGGACATGACCGATTTTTCGGCAGGCACGGACTCCCCGGTTAATGCTGCTTCATCCGTGCGCAGATTTTTGACATCGATGAGCCGGCCATCGGCGGGGATGCGATCACCGGATTCCAGCAGAATAATATCGCCGGGGATCAGGTCCTCGGCCGCCATGATACGTACTTCGCCATCGCGCAACACGCGGGCATCGGCAGACAGCATGTTGCGAATGGAGTCCAGCGCTTTTTCAGCCTTGCCCTCTTGCAGAAAACCGAGCACGGCATTGATGAGTACGACACCCATAATCACCGACGCGTCGAGCCACAAGCCCAGCATGAGCTTGACGAAACCCGCTGCGAGCAGCACGTAGACGAGGACGTTGTCGAATTGCTGGAGAAATCGCATCCAGGGGCCGCGCTTGGCGCCTTCCGGAAGACGGTTGGGCCCGTGTTGGTCCAGGCGGCGCATGGCTTCATCCGAAGTCAGGCCCCGTTCGGCATTGCTCGATAGCCGATCAAGTGCAATGGCGGCTTCCAAAGCATGCCAGGTTTCTTTTTGCGTATCGGATACGGGTTTCATCTGTCTATTCCTCCGGCGTTCATCTATCTTGACGGAGCATTGAGAATAGGTAAAGATGCCACGACACAAAAACGCGTTGGCATCATATAGGGTGAGCTCAATGGATGCGTCAGAAGTCGCGATAATTTTTGGTGGCCTTGGGCTCTTTTTGCTGGGCATCCATCACCTGACTGAAGGTTTGAAAAGCTTTGCCGGCGACTCGCTACGCCGGGCATTGCAAACCCTTGTTCGTGGGCGGTTCAGCGCCATTGTGTTCGGCGCCATTTTCACGGCGCTCATCCAATCGTCCAGCGCAACCGTGCTCACGGTGATCGGTTTCGTCAGCGCGGGCCTTGTCAGCTTTTCTCAAGCCATCGGTGTGTTGATCGGTGCCACCTTCGGAACATCGACGACACCGTGGATCGTCGCGTTTTTCGGCTTTCGCGTGCAAATTGCCGCGTTTGCCATGCCCATTGTCGGCGTTGGCGCATTTCTGTGGCTGATGGCGAAGGGCCGTCCCCGCGCCCTGGGGGCCATTCTGGCCGGTTTCGGCCTGATTTTTATTGGCCTGGATTATCTGCAGCGAGGCATGGGCAGCGTCTCCTGGAATATCGAGTCTTTTGTCGGCGAAGGCTGGTTTGCCTATGTGATCCTGGCCGGTCTCGGTATGGTGATGACAATTGTCATGCAGAGTTCGAGCGCCGCTGCCGCCGCGACGCTCGTCGCATTACACCTGGGTAATCTGGACTTTCATCAGGCCTGCGCAATGATCGTCGGGCAAAGCATTGGAACGGCGGCAACCAGTGCCGCGTTGGGGGCGATGGGCGGTGGTCTCGCCGTGCGGCGAGCAGCGCTGGCACACGTTATCTTTAGCCTGATTGTCGGCGTACTCGGCATGATCCTGCTCCAGCCTCTGGCCGATGCGGCGGTATGGGCCGTTTCCGGGATGGATGATGCTGACCATGTTTTCGCATTGGCTGCTTTCAGCAGCCTCTTCAAATTGATGGGGGTCGTGGTCTTTTTCCCCTGGCTCGATAAGTTTGCGCGTTTTATCGAGCAGATTTCAGGCCGCGGAGCCGACAACGCGGTCGCCCGCCTGGAGCCCTCGCTGGCGAACGCGGGTGGTGCTGTAGCGCTGGAGTCTGCCTGGCGCGCAACGCTGGATATTGCGCGCAAGATGATCGATGTCGCCACGCGGCGGCTCGCCGGAGAGCGGGTCGCGTATCAACGCGAAGATGAGGCCGTGCGCCAGATCAACCATTTCCTGGAATCAATGTCGCTGGAGACTCTGGATCTCGGGGCCATGGAGCCGCGTCTCGTTCGTTTGTGCCATGCCGTCGATCATCTGAAAAGCCTTGACGATCATCTGGCCCAGGGAGCGGCGAAAATAACCGTATCAGAGGCGCCGGACAGCTTTGGTGCTGGCGCCCGGGCGTTGTCGGCATGGCTCGATGCGACGAAGGCACCATCAATCCCGGTCGCAGACGACATCGTCAGCGCGGTGGCGCAGGCATCGGCGCAGCTTGAAGCGGATCGCAAGCTCGGCCGGCAAGAAATTCTGGCGTCGGTCGCCTTGCAGAAGCTATCCACTGCTGCGGCGGCCGAGAAAATGGAGACGCTGCTATCGGCGGGTCACGCGCTCCATCATTCCTGGCGTCTGGTGGACTCCTTGCGGGCGGCGGCCGGCGATTAACCGATCCGATGCGCGTTGCGCCTGATCAGGTTTGCTGGCGCGAGCCCGATCATCCGTTGACGGCTTCACCCAGGTAGGCCGCGCGCACACGATCATCCTGCAACAACGCGGCCGATTCGCCCGATAGCGTGATATGGCCGGATTCGAGGACATAGGCGCGGCTGCTGATCTTGAGTGCCAGCCGTGCGTTTTGTTCGACGAGCAGGATGCTGACACCGCTGTCACGGGCGCTGGTGATCAACTCGAAGATACGATCGACCATGATCGGCGCCAGGCCCATCGAGGGTTCATCGAGCAGCAGTAGTTGGGGTGCGGACATCAGGGCGCGGGCGATGGCCAGCATCTGTTGTTCGCCGCCGGAGAGTGTGCCAGCGAGTTGAGATGCGCGTTCCTTTAAACGCGGTAGACGGGCAAGCAGGTCGTCGAGTCGTTGGTTGACGAGTGCACGATCCTGAACCCGGAACGCGCCGAGTTTAAGGTTCTCCAGTACGGTCTGTCGCGCAAAGACGCCACGGCCTTCCGGCACCAACGCTACACCCTGAGCGACCAGTTCGTGGGCGGGTAGACGCATCAGGTCAACGGCGGGCATCTCATTCGGTTTAAGGTGCACCCGGCCGGTGGCCTGCGGCAACATTCGGGCGAGTGCTTTAAGTGTTGAGGTCTTGCCGGCGCCGTTGGCGCCGATGAGCGCGACCAGCTCGCCCTGGGCGACATCAAAGCTGATGCCTTTAACGGCCTGTATGCCGCCGTAGTGAAGGCGCAGATCACGGACCTCAAGCATGAGCGCCGCTCCCCAGATAGGCTTCGATGACGCGGGGGTGCTGTTGCACAATGCCCGGTACGTTTTCACAGATCAGTTCGCCGTAGTCGAGCACGGCAACACGATCGCACAGCCCCATGACCAGTTGCACGTCGTGTTCGATGAGTAACACGCTGATACCGTCGGCACGGATCGCTTCGATGAGCTGGCGCAGCCCGGCAGTTTCGCTGGCGTTCATGCCGGCGGCCGGTTCATCCAGGCACAGCAGTTTCGGATGTGTGGCCAGGGCGCGGGCAATTTCCAGGCGGCGCTGATCCCCGTAAGACAAATGCTTGGCCAGATCGTGCGCGCGGTGGGCGATGCCGACGTAGCGCATGAGCTGCAACGCCTGGTCTTCGGTCGCCTGTTCTTCGCGGCGATTGAAGGGGGTGCGCAGAATGTCGCTGAGAATATTGCTGCGCAGGCGTGCGTGCCGTCCGACCATGACATTTTCCAGCGTCGTCATGTTGGCGAACAGGCGAATATTCTGAAAAGTACGGGCAATGCCCTGGCGCACGGTTTTATCCGGCGCGTTGCTGATGAGCGGTGCGCCATCGAAGGTGAACGCGCCGCTGTCAGGCACATAAAGGCCGGTGAGGCAGTTGAAGAACGTCGTCTTGCCGGCGCCGTTGGGGCCGATCAGACCGTAGATTTCGCCACGGTTCAGCGTCAGCGAGACCTCCTTGAGGGCCTGGACGCCGCCGAAGGCTTTGCTGATGTTGGATGCGCGCAGCAGGGTGTGGGCAGTCATCGTTGCGGCCTCACATCGGGCTGACCGGTATATCGGCCGGCGCATCGGTTTTTTGTACGTCATCGATTTCACGTTGACGTTGCGGCGATGGCCAGAGGCCGCTCGGGCGGTAACGCATGACGAGGACCAGCGACAGCCCGAAGAGCAGCATGCGCAGACTTTCCGGATCGACCAGCACGCTGCCGAACAGGTTTTGTTGCAGCGGCCCGGCGATGTGGCGGAAAAACTCCGGCAGCAGCGTGAGCAGCAACGCGCCGAAGATGACGCCGGGAATGTGGCCCATGCCACCGAGTACGACCATGCACAGCACCATGACGGATTCAAGCAGGCCGAAGGATTCGGGGCTGACGAATTGCTGGAAACCGGCGAACAGGCCACCGGCCACACCGCCGAAGGTCGCACCCATAGCGAAGGCGAGCAGTTTCACGTTGCGGGTGTTGATGCCGCAAGCGCGGGCGGCAACTTCATCTTCACGAATGGCGGCCCAGGCGCGACCAACGCGGGAGCGTTCCAGGCGGAGCGCGATGGCGATGATGATCAGTGCGGCGGCGAGAAACAGATAGTAGTAGCTCACCAGCGGTGGCAGCGTGAACAGTCCCAGGTCAATCGGGCGGGCAAGATTCATGCTGCCGAAGTGGACGGGATCAATGGCCGAAATCCCCTGCGGACCGTTGGTGATATTGAGTGGTGCGTTGAGGTTATTGAGGAAAATGCGGATGATCTCACCAAACCCCAGTGTGACGATGGCGAGATAGTCGCCGCGCAATTTCAAGGTCGGTGCACCGAGTAGCACGCCGAACAAACCTGCGACAGCGGCACCCAGCGGCAGGATCGCCCACATCGGCCAGTGCAACCCGAATTGCGGGCTGGCCAGCAGCGCCCAGAGATAAGCACCCACCGCGTAGAAAGCGATGTAGCCCATATCAAGCAGACCGGCGAAACCGACCACGATGTTGAGACCGAGCGCCAGCATCACATAGAGCAGTGCGAAATTCAGAATACGCAGCCAGGTATTGCCGAAACCGGCAGTGACGATCCAGGGCATGGCGGCGAGCAGCAAGCCGAGTAGTGCCCAGACGAGCCAGTGCGTTCGGTCGGTGTTCGGATGCCGCGTCAGGCGGGCGAGGAAGCGGGCGGTCATTTTCATGAATCAGGCACGCTCCGAAACGCGTTCGCCCATGAGGCCGCCAGGACGGAACACCAGCACGCCGATCAGCACGAGGAAGGCGAAGATATCCTGATAGTGTGAACCGAGGAAGCCGCCAGTCAGGTCTTCGATATAACCGGCGCCCAGCGATTCGATCAGGCCGAGCAGCAGACCGCCGAGCATGGCGCCCGTGATATTGCCGATACCGCCGAGCACGGCCGCTGTAAAGGCTTTAAGGCCGAGCATGAAACCCATGTAGTAGTGGGCGACGGAATAGTTGGCGCCGACCATCAGCCCCGCCAGCGCGGCGAGCGCCGCGCCGATGACGAAAGTGAGAGTAATGATGCGGTTGACCGGAATACCCATGAGTTCGGCAATGGCCGGGTTTTCGGCAGTGGCGCGCATGGCTTGCCCCAGCGAGGTGCGTTGAATCATCCACGCCAGCACGGCCATGGTGATTGCGGCCAGTGCAATCGTGACCGCCTGCAGCAGGCTGAGATGTGCGCCGCCAATATCGTAAGTGATAGCAGGCAGAATATCCGGGAAGGCGTGATAGCTCCGGCCCCAGATCATCATGGCCAGATTCTGCAGCAGGATCGATACACCGATCGCACTGATGAGCGGCGCCAGTTTGGGCGCATGGCGCAGCGGTCGATAGGCATAGCGTTCAATGGCCCAGGCCAGTCCCATGCAGGCGGGGGCGGCAATAAGAACGGCGACCAGGGCCAGCAGCACGGGCGGCAGGCCGGTCGGCAGCAGCGCCGTCATCACGCTGTAGCAGATCAGTGCGCCGACCATAACGACTTCGCCATGGGCGAAGTTAATCAGCCCGAGGATGCCGTAGACCATGGTGTAGCCCAATGCAACCAGTGCATAGATGCTGCCGAGGACCAGCCCGTTGATGATCTGTTGGAGGAAGATATCCATGGTTCAAAAAATTGCCCGACCAGAGGTCGGGCAATCAGCGTGTGGACCTGTTTATTTGGCCGTTGCGGCCGTAATGGTCTCGACAAAGGCCCAGTTGCCACCCTTGTCCTGATAAATCGAGACAGCAGGGGTCGCCAGATCGCCCTTGGCGTCAAAGGCGATTTTGGCGGTGACACCCTGGTACTGGGTCTTGCCAACTTCGGGCAGATATTTGACGGGCTCGGCCGAGTTGGCGCGTTGCATCGAATCGGCCATCACCATGACCGCGTCGTAGACATAGGGTGCGTAAAGCTGAATCTGCTGGTTAAAGCGTTGTTTGTACTTCTCTTTGAAGACGGTGCCGCCCGGCATCTTTTCCAGCGGTACGCCCGGTAGCGAGCAGTACTGGCCTTCGGCTGCATTGCCGGCCAGCTTGATGAATTCCGGTGTGCAGCCACCATCGCCAATCAGAAAGGCCGACTTGAGGCCGAGTTCGCGCGCCTGCTTGAGTGCCGGGCCGCCTTGCGCATCCATGGCGCTGAAGAACAGCACGTCGGGGTTCGATGCCTTGATCTTGGTCAGAATGGCTTTGAAGTCGGTGGCTTTGTCGGTGGTAAATTCCTGAGCGACGATCTTGGCGCCAGCAGCCTCGGCGGCTTTCCTGAACTCGTCGGCCAGGCCTTGGCCGTAAGCAGTGCGGTCATCAACGATGGCGATGGTCTTGGCTTTCAGCGTCTGGGTGGCGAACTGCGCCAACGCCTGCCCCTGGTGGATGTCGTTGGCGAAGACGCGGAAAGTGGTCTTGAAACCTTGCTGCGTATAGGTCGGGTTGGTGGCCGAGCCGGAGATCTGCGGGATACCGGCATCCGAGTAGATGCGTGAGGCTGGGATGGTGGTGCCCGAGTTCAGGTGGCCGATGACACCGTTGACCTTCTGATCAACGAACTTCTGGGCGACCGTGGTACCGGCTTTCGGGTCTGCCTGGTCATCTTCGGAGACCAGCACGAATTTAACCTTGTTACCGCCGATCGTGAGGCCACGGCTGTTGAGTTCATCAATGGCCATGACGGCGCCGTTTTCGTTGTCTTTGCCCAGATGCGCCTGCGGGCCGGTGAGCGGCGCGGCGTGACCAATGGTAATCACCACCTCGTTGCTGGCAGTTGGCGGCGCATCCTTTTTACCGCAAGCCGTCAGAGTCAGCACGGTGAGTGCGAGGGCAGAGAGCGACAGTGCAGTGCGTGGGCGGTGGATCATGGCGGGCTCCGGAAATTTTTTGCCATTTTTACATAAAAAAACCGACCCCGTGAGGCCGGTTTTCGGTTCAGGGTATCCCTGATTACTTCTGTGCCAGAACCCAGGTAGCCAGTTCCTTGGCTTCGGCCGGGGTCACGTTGTTCGGCGGCATCGGTACGGTACCCCAAACGCCGGAACCACCCTTCTGGATCTTGGTTGCCAGCTTGTCGGCGGCATCTGCCTGGCCGGCATACTTCTTGGCGACATCCTTGTAGGCAGGGCCAACGACCTTTTTATCGATCGAGTGACAGGCCATGCAGCCCTTGGCCTGGGCCAGTTTGGCCGGATCGGCGGCCAGGGCATTTTGGGCGAACAGAGCGCCCGCGGCTGCGGTAATAGCGATCAGAGCTTTCATTTGTGTCTCCTTAATCGGTTTATGAGTGAAGCTTGCTATGAATTCTGACAGTTGACGAATAGGTTAACTGTCCGATCAGTGTAAAACAATCTGATTCAGATAGCTACGAAAATCACAGCCCCAGACGGCGACAGATTTCCAGCGTCAGTGCCGACTGATTGGAAAGAAAGCATCCATGGTCGAAATCGATAGCATTTGGTGGGGGTAAGGTAAGGGGCTAGGTTTTTGTATCGGTCATACGGCTACCTTTATGCGAAGGTGCATCAATTTTGAACGGCCGGGCTAAGCGGTATCGCTTCAATGAAGATGAGATCTCCAATGCTCTTGAAACGTTTGGAATAAACTTCGGGGTCGGTTACTGGCTTTGGCTCCTTCCAGTTCGTCAAAATCTTCATCCTGACAGTTGTTTCCGTGTCATCCGCGTTAGGGGTGATTTCATAGGTGATTCTGGTAATTGAATCGGTCCCATGAGAAAACATAGATATTTTGGGGGTGAACATGCAGGAGACCTCACCGGATTTCGGGGACATCTTTGTTGCGTTTCGATAGTTCTGATACATCGCAATCTGGTTAA
>JBLIZO010000036.1:0-36150 GCA_048859965.1 Fluviibacter sp. | reverse complement strand
GCTGCGAATGACCTCGGTGCTTTTGCCAGTTCTGCAGATACTTCCTGGCAATCGGCCCTGATTCGATAATCACCAGATTCTCCGCATTGCTCTTTTCTGCGGCGCGCGTGAAGTTGTAGCTACCGGTAATGACGATCTGGTCGTCAATGATCATGACTTTGTTGTGAGCAATGGCGTGTTTATCGTCGATCAGGGTTTCGATACCGGCATTGCTGGTGAAATCTGCCGCCGAATACTTTTGCGTCCGGTTGCTTTTGTCGAGTACGACGATGACGTTGACGCCGCGCGCTTTGGCATCGGCCAGCGCCTGCACGATTATGGGGTTGGTGAACGAATAGGCTTGTACCCGAATCTCACGCTTTGCGGTACCGATTTCGTCGGCGATGGCGGTTTCTACCGTGTGGCCTGGCGTGAAATAAACACGAATTTTAGTCGACGGCACGTCCACCGGAGCCTCGGCCGTCTGGGCAAAACCCATAACAGGTATGACCCACGCGAGTACAAACGCGCTCCAGAATGGCTTCATGACTGCGACATCAACGCTGCTGGGTGGGCTGCGGCGTTGCGGATAGCGGCATCATGGCCTTTTCTGCATCGGTCACGAGCTCGTGCTCGGGCGGGTCTTCATAAGGCTCGGCCAAGACCTCTGACCGACCAAACCCGATCTGCGCCTGGGCCTTCATGATTTTTTCGGCAATATCGGTGTTACCGGTTTTCAGGGCCCAATCGACGGCGCTGTCGCCGCCTTTGGTCCATGTGGGGTCCGCCCCCGCTTGAAGCAGGCGATCGACCATTTCCTCCTGCCCTTGCTGTGCGGCGATCATCAGGGCCGAGGCGGTGCTCGGGTTGTTACCGTTGGGGTCAGCCCCTTGATCCAGCAAATAGTTGAAGACTTCCAGATTTTTGCCGTATACAGCATAGCTCAGCGGTTGCCAGCCTTGTTTGCGGTTAACTGGCACGCCAGCGGCGACCATCTGCTTCACGATCGACACATTGCCTTTGATGGCGCCGTAGTTCAGCGCATCATCGCCCGCTTTGTTCTGATACATGGGGTCGGCGCCTCGCTTCAACAGCACGGTAACGATGTCGGCGTTACTGTTGGCGGCGGCATGAATGAGCAGGCTGTTGCCCTGGCGATCCTGGTAGTTCGGATTAAATCCGGCTTGCAAACCTTCCTTAACGGTTTCGATATCCCCACCCTTGACTGCGGCCACCATGTTGTCGGCAGACGGCGCGGCATAGACGACGGTTGCCAACAGGAAACTGCAGAACCAGACCCCTAGCTTTTTCATGCCTGAATCCTCGGTTCAAGTACGGCCGCAGCGGCGGGAAACAGGCGCAGGAAATTGCGGCTGGTGGCTACCGCCACCTCTTCCAGCGAAATCTGGCGCAAGTCGGCAATGGCTTCGGCGACATGCTTCACATAGGCCGGTTCGTTGGGTTTGCCACGATACGGCACAGGCGCCAGATACGGCGCATCGGTTTCCACCAACAGGCGATCAAGCGGGATGGAGCGCGCCACCTCATGCACCTGCTCGGCTTTTTTAAAGCTGACGATGCCGGAAAGCGAGATATAAAAGCCGAGGTCGATGCCGGCCTGGGCGACGGCCAGTGATTCGGTGAAGCAGTGCAGGATACCGCCGACCTCAGATGCGCCCTCTTCTTTCAGAATGGCCAGCGTATCCTCCGAGGCTTCACGCGTATGGATGACGAGTGGCTTCTTGAGCGCGCGAGCAGCGCGGATATGCACGCGAAACCGTTCGCGTTGCCATTCGGGGCGATCTTTATGCCAGTGGTAATCCAGCCCGGTTTCACCGATGGCCAGCACTTTCGGGTCGGCACCGAGCGCGCACAAGGTTTCGACAGTGGGCTCCTGATGATCGGCGTATTCGGGATGTACGCCGACCGAGGCAAAAATCTGTGGGTGGGCATGCGCAATCGCCAATACCTGCGGCGCCTCTTCCAGCGTGACGCCGATGGTCATACAACCGGCGATACCGTTAGCCGCCATGGCGGACAGTACCTCGGGCAGCCGGTTGGCGAGGCCATCAAAATCCAGATGGCAGTGGGAGTCAATCAGTTGGGTCATGGTGTGTCAGGCACGGCCTTCGTAGAGGCCGATCACTTGAGAAAAGAGCGATTCGAGAAAAAGCCGGATATTGAGCGGATGCGTACTGAGCCGACGTGCTTCGAACAGGGCTTCGGGCAGCGCAGCCAATGCCTCATCGTTGATACGGGCCGTCAAGGTTTGGAGTGCTTGACCCGCTTCGGGGAAGGTCCGCGCAGACGAAGCCAGGCGGACAAGCTGCAGATCCAGCACCCAACGCTGTAGCCAGTCGATCAACTGGGCCAGTCGCAAGCCGGATTGATCGCCCTTGATGAGCGCTTCGCAACTGCGCGCCAGCGCCAGCGCATCCATGCGCTCGCCCAATGGCAACTGCGCCAGCAGTGCATCCAGAATCGCCGCTTCGGCAATGGCGTCTTCACTCGCTGCCGGGTCTTTGGCCGAAGCCTGAGCCAACCCTATGGCAAAGCGCAAGGCACCGGCACACCGGTTCAGCCAAAGGGTGCCCAGTGATGCGGCGATACCGAGCGATTTCAATTGGGCCAGCGCAACGGCGGGTTCCGGGGTGCGTAGCGGAATTGCCCGCGTCCGGCTGCGCACCGTCGGCAACAGGCGTTCGGCCGCATGGCTGACCAGCAGGAAATGCACACCGGGGGGCGGCTCTTCCAGCGATTTGAGCAGCGCGTTCGCCGTGGCTTCATTCATGGCTTCGGCCGGCTCGATCAGAATAACGCGGCGGCCACGATGGCTACCGACCTGAATGAACGATTCCAGCCCGCGAATCTGGTCAATACGGATCTGTTCGCTTTTTTTGCGGTCGGTCTTGGCGCTGGCACGGGGCTCGTCGTCGCCGCCAACCACCTCATCTTCATAGGCTTCGGGCCGGATCCGGCGAAAATCCGGGTGGTTACCCGAGGCATGCCAGGTGCATGCCGTACAACGACCACAGGCCAGACCACCCTCGCCCGGCGCATCACACAACAGGCTGGCCGCCAGCACTTCGGCGAAGGCCAGCTTGCCGATACCTGCGGGCCCGGTCAACAGCAGCGCGTGCGCTAATCGGTCATCCTGACGGGCGCGCTGTAATTGTGCCCAGGCGTCATGATGAAGTTCGTGCCAGGCGATCATGTGTGGCTGCCCGGTGCCAGCAGATCCGACAAAGCCGTCAAAATCTGCTGACGCACTTCGTCCATAGGGATATCGGATGCCACCGGACGAATGCGCGCCGGATGCTGCGCCGCACGCGCATGATAGGCATCGCGCACGCGCTGGTGGAAATCGGCGGCTTCGCGCTCAAAACGGTCCAGAATGCGCGTGTCATGCAGGCGCGCCTGGGCTGTTGCCACGGAGACATCGAACAGAATGGTCCGGTCCGGTTGCAGTCCTTCCTGCACCCAGTTTTCCAGTGCGGTGAACTTATGCACCGGCACGCCGCGTCCGCCCACCTGGTAGGCGTAGGTCGCATCCGAGAAACGATCTGAAATCACCCAGGCGCCCTGTTTCAATGCCGGACGGATCACCGTCGCCAGATGTTCCGCGCGCGCGGCAAACATGAGCATCATCTCGGTTTCGGGAGACATGGGTTCGTTCAACAAAAGGCTGCGCAACGATTCACCGAGCGGTGTCCCGCCGGGTTCACGGGTGACGATCACTGAATGCCCGAGCTGTATCAGATACTCGCGCAACCATTCAATGTGCGAACTCTTGCCGGCGCCATCAATGCCTTCCACGGTGATAAAGCGACCCGGTGGCATGAGGTTCTGAGAGGTCTGTTGGTTCAAGGCTTACCCCGTTGATAGTGATTGACGGCCCGATTATGCGAATCCAGACTTGCAGAAAACTGGCTGGTGCCATCCCCGCGCGCCACGAAATACAGGGCATCGGTCTTGGCCGGATGGGCGGCTGCCTGTAACGATGCCAGACCCGGCATGCAGATCGGTGTCGGCGGTAAGCCGCCGCGCGTGTACGTGTTGTGCGGCGTATCGCGCTGCAGGTCGCCTTTGCGCAGGTTGCCATCGAAGCGTTCGCCCAGCCCATAGATGACGGTCGGATCAGTTTGCAGGCGCATGCCTTTACGCAAACGATTGATAAAGACGCCCGCGATCTGGGCACGATCCACCGCTGCCCCGGTTTCCTTTTCCACGATGGAAGCCAGAATCAGCAATTCGTAGGGCGTTTTAAGTGGCAGGTTGGCATCACGCCCCTGCCATGCCGCATCCAGTTGTTTCTGCATGGCTGCCATGGCACGCGCCAGTACCTCGATGTCTTCCGAGCGTTTGTCGAAACGATACGTATCCGGGAAAAACCAGCCTTCCGGTTTGCGATCCGGCGCACCCAATCGGGCCACAATGGCTTCGTCGCTCATCGCTTGCGTGGTGTGCAGCAAATCCGGCTGCGCATTCAGTCGAGCGCGCATTTCACGAAAGGTAATGCCTTCGACGAACAACACCTCGCCCTGGCTGGTATCGCCACTGGCGAGTTTACGCAGCAGTGCCCACAACGAAATACCCTGCTCAAATTCATAGCTGCCGGCCTTGATGGCGGTGGATAAACCGGCAACCCGGCCTACGCCGGAAATCATCCACGGTGCAACACCTACGCCACCCGCATTCAGTGCATGTGCCGCCACCTTGAGTGAGGCGCCGGGCGGCACCCGCACCAGCAGTTTCGGCTCACTGAGCGGTACGGGCCAGGCCAGCACCATGAACAACGCCCCGGCGCACAGCAGCCCGGCTGCCAGCAACAGTGTGGTGAATCTGGTCAATCGCGTCATAGCCTTCTATGATACCAACCTGACCACGCCCAATCAGAACATTTCAACCCCATTTTGCTGCCCGGACCCCCATAACAATGACCACGCCGACACTTATTCCCCTACCCCATCTGGTCGCACTGGAGCTCATTGGCCCCGATGCCGAAGCCTTTCTGCAGGCGCAGGTACCCAGCGATATCCGGCTGCTGAACCCGACGCGCGCCCAGATTTCCGGCTGGTGCACGGCCAAGGGTCGCCTGCTGACGACCTTTGTGCTCTGGCCGGTGACTGGCGGTTACCGGTTGATCCTGGCGGCCGATGTGGCCGACGCAATCGCCAAGCGCCTCAAGATGTACGTCTTGCGCCTCAAGGTGCAGATCAGCCGTCTGGAAAATCCGGTATTCGGTTTGCTTAATCCACCGGTAACGCTGGGTGCGCTGACCTTGCCCACAGAACCGTGGCAGGTGTGCGCGACCGACGACGTGACAGCGATTCGTCTCGACGCCAGCCGCATGCTGCTGACCGGCAGCGTTGCCGCGCTCTCGGCCCTTGAGCCACTTGCCGCTGCGGGACAGCGTGACGACTGGCTGCGTGCCGACATTGAACAGGGCTTTCCGCTCGTGACACAGGCGACCAGCGAACACTATGTGCCGCAGATGGTGAACCTGGACAAACTCGGCGGCGTCAGCTTCAAAAAAGGCTGTTATCCCGGCCAGGAAATTGTGGCCCGTACGCACTATCTGGGCAAGATCAAACGCCATCTTTATCGTGTTCAGGCGACCCAGGCGCTGCCCGTCGGCGCTGAGGTGCGTTCAGACGTGCTGAATGGTCAGAGTTGCGGCAGCCTGCTCAGTGCGGCCCCGATGCCGGACGATACATGGCAGGCGCTCGCTGTTCTGCAGGAAGACGCGGCCAAGGGTGCCATATACCTCGACCTGGATGGCCAGCGCCTCGACCTGACGGTCATAAATGAGGTGATGCCGGAAACGGCTACTGCCTGATCAATCTTCGCGGATGATGACCGGCGTGCCCACGGGCACCCGGTCGAACAGTTCAACCAATTCGCTGTTGCGCATCCGGATGCAGCCATGCGAACCTGGTACGCCCAGCGCAGTCTCATCCGGCGTGCCGTGGATGTACACATAGCGGCGCATGGTGTCCACCAGCCCCCCGCGATTAAACCCCGGCTCTTCGCCACACAGCCAGAGGATCCGCGTCAGGATCCAGTCCTTGTCTGGTTGCTCCGCCATCAATGCCGGCGTGCAGATTTCGCCGGTCGGTCGCCGACCGCGCAGCACGGCGCCGAGCGGCAAGCCGTCGCCGATGCGGGCACGGATTCGGTGTCGGCCACGCGGTGTCTGGTAGCTGCCCATCTGTTCGCCAGCACCTTTGGCAGCCGTCGATACGGCGTAGGCGCGGAGCACTTTGCCGTCGTCGTCACTCAAGGTAAGCCGCTGTTGCGCAATCGAAATATCAATCCGCATTGATGCTCCCCGCTTCTTCACGATTGGATTCACGCAAGGCACGCGCCTCGGCGCGACGACGCTGAAAAAAGGCTGCGATCAACGCTGCGCTCTCATCGGCCATCAGCCCGCCTTCGATTTGCGCATGGTGATTCAAACGGGGGTCGGCAAACAAATCCACCACGCTGCCGCAGGCGCCCGTCTTGGGTTCCCGCGTCGCGTACACTACGCGTGCTACGCGCGCATGCTGAATCGCCCCGGCGCACATGGCGCAGGGCTCGACCGTCACATACAGTGTGACACCGGGAAGCCGGTAATTGCCCACTTGGGCAGCGGCATCGCGCAGCGCCATCACCTCGGCATGTGCTGTCGGGTCATGACAGCCAATCGGTTGATTGTAACCACGACCGATCACCTGCCCGTCGCGCACGACCACGGCCCCGACTGGCACCTCGTCGTGGCTGGCGCCTTCCTGCGCCAATGCCAGCGCCTGCGCCATGAAACCCAGATCTGCGTCATTCATACCGAATAATCGTCATCGTCTTCTACATGCATCCGGTGCAGAAAACGGTGTATGACTGGCGTGAAGGCAATGGCCGTGGCAACAATCAAGACCAGCCCGCAAAACAGCGCATACGAACCCGCAAACAGCTTACCTTCATCACTCATGGGGACCGCTACAACACCCATACCGGACATGATCATGGTGGCGTTCACAAACGAATCAAGCCAATCCAGATGCTCCAGATAGTGATACCCCGCCATCCCGATCCACAGGGTGAGCACCACCATCAGTGCGCCAAAAGCGATGGAGCGAAACATGCGCCCGGCAAACACGCGGGTGCTGGCCAGAGGTTCGCTGAGCCTTTCAAAAGCAACGATTGCAGGGATACGCATGTCCTGATTCCTTGGAGTTTCGCCGCCTATAATAACGGCTTATCGCCTGTATTTTGCCGTCATGACACTTGATTTCACCGGACAACTGGTTCTTTTTGTCACCGCCGTCGTTGCCAATTTCTTTTCCGCCATCTCCGGCGGCGGTGTTGGTCTGATCCAGTTCCCTATTCTGATCTTTCTGGGGCTCAGTTTCGCCACGGCGTTAGCCACCCATAAAATCGCCAGCGTTTTTCTCGGGGTTGGCGCCATCATGCGCCATCTGAAAGAAAGCCATCTGGAACGGCGGCTCTGCGTCATCATTCTGGCTGCCGGTATTCCCGGCGTGATTCTGGGCGCCTCGCTGATTCTCGATGCCCCGGAAAAACCGGCACTCATCACGCTCGGTGTGCTCACCACCAGCCTCGGCGTTTATTCGATCTTCAAGCCAAACCTGGGCATTGAACATACGCCAAAGAACTGGCACGGCCAGGGGCTGATAACCGGCATCATCGGCCTGTTTGTCGTGGGCTTTCTGAACGGCTCGATTACTTCGGGTAGCGGCCTATTCCTCACTATCTGGCTGATTCGTCACTTCGGTATGGATTACAAACGCGCCGTTGCCTATACGCTGGTGCTTTGTGGCTTTGCCTGGAACGGTACCGGCGCTATCGTCATGGGCCTGGCCGGCGATGTGGCCTGGAACTGGCTGCCTGCGCTCATCATCGGGTCGATCGCCGGCAGCTACCTGGGCACCCACGTTGCCTTACGTCAAGGCAACAAACTGGTTAAACGCGCCTTCGAGATCACAACGATTCTGATCGGCCTCAAGCTGATCTTTATCTGAAGACCGCGCCTATAATCATATTTTCTGTATAAAGTTTGTTGCCGGAGCATTCTCATGAATCTGGAAAAGGTCGTTTTTGGTTTTTTTATTGTTTTGGCGGCTACGCTGAATTTCGGATTCTTTATCGGTGACATCGACCGACCTGAATTGCACCATGTCTACGAACTGTTCGCGGCGATCGTCGTCAGTCTGATCGCTACCGTACTGAAGTTCGGCGACCGCACCCAAATTGGCGCCATTCACCTGGCTACCAGCCTGGTCGCGGATCTGCAACTGATTGCCGCTGCCGTCACCTGGGGCGTCGCCGTACACGTCACTGGCGTCGGCATGACCCCGGAAATTACCGCCAGCGTGGTCTCGCTCTCCGGTGGCGCACTCTTTGCCAACGTGGTCTCGGTCATTCTGCTGATTGCAGAAACCCTGATGATGCGCCGCTAAGGCATCACAGCAACCACCACGCAATATGCGGACCAGCCCATGAGCGTCGTCAACGACAGCGTGCTCTTTCTCGTTCTGCGCCGGATGCGGGCGCCGCTGATCGTCATGATTCTCGTGTATGCGATCTCGGTGTTCGGCCTTGTTCTCATTCCGGGTGTGGATGCGACAGGTAAGCCCACGCCACCCATGTCGTTCTTCGACGCTTTTTACTTCATCAGCTATACCGCGACGACGATTGGCTTTGGCGAAATTCCCAATGCCTTTTCCTATGCCCAGCGCTTCTGGGTGACGGTCTGCATCTATCTCACCGTCATTGGCTGGACCTATGCGATTCTCAATCTACTGAATCTGCTCAAAGACGATGGCTTGCAACGCGCGCTGGCGACCAGCCGTTTTCACCGCAAAGTCAAAAATCTGGCCGAACCCTTCTGTATCATCTGCGGTGTCGGTGAAACCGGCTCTCTGATCTGCAAAACACTGGATCAGGTGCAAATGCGCTTCGTCGTACTGGACACGCGTGCCGAACCGCTGCAGGAACTTGATCTTGGCGACTATGTGGCCGATGTGCCGGCGCTGAATGCCGATGCCCAAACACCCGGTACACTGCTGCTCGCCGGCCTGCGCCACCCTAACTGCAAGGCGGTACTGGCCGTCACCAATAGCGACGAGGCCAATCTGGCGATCGCCATGAATGTGCGTCTGCTGAACCCCGGCATTCCTATCATTGCGCGGGCCGAACATGCCGCTACGGCCAGCAACATGAACTCGTTCGGCACCAACTTTGTGGTTGATCCCTACGCCCTCTATGCCCGACGTCTGGCGCTGGCTATGCGCAGCCCACCCAGTTACCAACTGGTGGAGTGGCTTACACGCGTACCCGGTACGCGCCTACCCGAACCGCACAAACCACCCACGGGCAAATGGATCATTTGCGGCTACGGCCACTTTGGCCGTGCCATCGTGCAACATCTCGACAGCATGGGGTTGCATGACAACATTCGCATCATCGACCCGCGCCCCACCAGCCCCGATGATCACCAGAGCATTCTCAGTGATGGTACCGAAGCCAACCCGCTCATCGACGCCGGCATCAAGGATGCCGTGGGCCTGGTTGCCGGTTCCGACAATGATATCAACAACCTGTCGATCGCTATTACCGCGCGAGAACTCAACCCCGATCTGTTTATCGTCATGCGCCAAAGCAGCTCGGCCAATTCTCTGCTTTTTGAAGCCTTTGATGCTGACCTGACCATGGTCACGACACAGACGGTGGCCCATGCCTGCCTGAGCTATCTCACCACCCCCATGCTGGCACGCTTCATACGCGAGGTCGAAAAAAAACCCGCCGACTGGGCCGCAGCGTTGCTCGAAGCACTCACCCCCGTTTGCGCCGGTCGTGTGCCCTTTGTCTGGACTACGCGGATCAACCGCGTTAAAACCCCGGCGCTGGCCCAAAGGCTACTGCAAACCGATCGCACGATCCCGCTTTCGGTGCTGATGATCTCCAATCGCAATCGGAATGAAACGCTCAAACTGCTACCGCTCATGGTGGAACGCGCCGGAGAAATCATACTGTGCCCCGCTACCACGTTGCCAATACACACGGGCGACAAAATCATTTGGGCCGGTACGCGCGATGCCTGGAACGAACAGAAACTGACAAGCAGCTACGCAAATGCACTCGATTACGTGATGACAGGGCGATCAGTGACCGGTAGCCGGTTGGGTCACTATCTGAACTCATAGAAACCTACAGATGAGTGAACTATGAATTTCCAGACGCGATACTTAATCTTGTTCGGTTTGCTTGGCGCACAGCCTGCTCTCGCGCAAGATAAACACAACCACTTCGGCAAGGCCATGATGTCAGGAGCACAGGTATACCAAAAGGTCTGCGTTACATGCCACGGTCACGGCCTTGCCGGCGCACCACAGGCAGGAAAAAAGAAGGTCTGGGCGCCTCTGATTGCCGAAGGCTACGACGATTTGGTAGGAAGCGCGCTTACAGGCATCCGGATGATGCCTCCCAAGGGGGGCGCCCCTGAACTGTATGACATTGAAGTGGCACGAGCCGTCAATCACATGGTGGCGATGTCTGGTGGATCCTTTCCCGAACCGACTGATGCAAATGTCAAAGCGGCAAGGGCCATTGGAGAAAGACAGCATCGCGAACGACTTAAAAAGGCAGCCGCCGCTCGGAGCCTTCAGCAGTAGGCGCTGAAAACAAAAAAGCCTCTTAAAAAACAGAGGCTTGGTCAACATATTGTTTGGTGGGCGCGACAGGGTTCGAACCTGTGACCCCTGCCGTGTGAAGGCAGTGCTCTACCACTGAGCTACGCGCCCATCGACGGCAGACACGCCGAAATGGAAGCGGGATTCTAGACAATTCCCCGCCGCAGGTCAATCATCATCTAGGGCGTGAAGACGCAAACCGGTAGAATTCGGGTTTTACCGCTTTTCGGATTCAAATATGGTTCGCACTCGTTTTGCCCCTTCCCCAACCGGCTTCCTGCACATTGGTGGCGCCCGTACCGCGCTTTTTTCCTGGGCTTTTGCCCGCCATCACAAGGGGCAGTTCGTTCTGCGCATTGAAGATACGGATATCGCACGTTCGACACCCGAGGCGGTGCAGGCCATTCTCGACGGTATGAACTGGCTGGGCCTGGCACATGATGAAGGCCCCTTCTATCAGACACAACGCATGGATCGCTACAAGGCGGTCATTCAGCAGATGCTCGAAGCCGGTACGGCCTACCCCTGCTACACCACGCCGGAAGAGCTGGAAGTGATGCGCGCCGAACAGATGGCGCGTAACGAGAAACCACGGTATGACGGCCGCTGGCGCCCGGAGCCTGGAAAAGAAATGCCGGTGGTGCCCGTTGGCGCAAGCCCGGTGATCCGCTTCCGTAACCCGACCGAGGGTGTCGTTGCCTGGAACGATCTGGTCAAAGGCCGTATCGAGATCAGTAATAGCGAAATGGACGATCTGATCATTGCACGCGCCGATGGCACACCAACCTACAACTTCTGCGTGGTGGTGGATGACTGGGATATGGGTATTACGCAGGTGATCCGTGGCGACGACCATGTGAACAACACGCCGCGTCAGATCAATATCCTGAAAGCGCTGGGCGCACCGGTACCGGAATACGCGCACCTGTCAATGATTCTGGGCGACGACGGCCAGAAGCTTTCGAAG
This sequence comes from Fluviibacter sp., assembly GCA_048859965.1. Lineage (GTDB taxonomy): Bacteria > Pseudomonadota > Gammaproteobacteria > Burkholderiales > Rhodocyclaceae > Fluviibacter. Next base: position 24,513 of record JBLIZO010000036.1, on the reverse strand, counting down.
CGCCACGGTGCTGTGTCGGTGATGCAGTACGACGACGAAGGTTATCTGCCCGAGGCCGTGATCAACTATCTGGCCCGACTCGGTTGGTCGCACGGTGACGACGAAGTATTCAGCCGTGAGCAGTTCGTCGCATGGTTCGATCTGAATCACATCACGCCGTCGGCTGCGCAATTCAATACGCAGAAGCTGAACTGGCTGAACGCGCATTACATCAAGCAGGCCGACAATGAGCGCCTCGCAGCAGACGTGCGCCGCCGCTTGGCGCTGCGTAATGCACAAGACAGGGGGCTGCCAGCCGTTGAACATATCGTAGCGCTCTACAAGGACCGTGCCCAGACACTGGTGGAGCTCACCGATGCGGTCGAGCAGTTACAGGGTCACCCGCAGCCCAGTGACGAACTGAAGACACAGCACCTGACGGATGTGACACGCCCGATTCTGGAAGCCTTCCGCGCCACGTTAGCCGACACAGAATGGGATGTCGCCAGCATTTCTGCCGCACTCAAAGCCACCCTGGCCGAACACGGCGCCAAAATGCCGGCGCTCGCCATGCCTGTAAGACTGGCGCTGGCCGGCCAGACGCAAACGCCGTCGGTAGATGCATTGATCGCGCTTTTTCCACGTGATGAAGCGCTCAAGCGCATCGATCATCTGATTGCCTGTGGTAAATAAATCAGTGGGTTGGAAGGATTGCCACCCCTGATCGAAAAAAAACTTTGCAATGCAACGGAAACCTCTGTATAGTCTCGCCCTGTTCCTGCTGTACCGCGACAAGGGGGTATAGCTCAGCTGGGAGAGCGCTTGCATGGCATGCAAGAGGTCTGCGGTTCGATCCCGCATACCTCCACCAGTCAGAAGTACAGTGGAAACGGCCCAAGCAGTATCGACGTCCCCATCGTCTAGAGGCCTAGGACACCGCCCTTTCACGGCGATAACCGGGGTTCGAATCCCCGTGGGGACGCCATCTCGCAAGAGATACGCGGAAGTAGCTCAGTTGGTTAGAGTATCGGCCTGTCACGCCGAGGGTCGCGGGTTCGAGCCCCGTCTTCCGCGCCAGACACCTGAAACGCCAGATCTTCGGATCTGGCGTTTTTTATTTGCGGTCGTTATTTCTGCGTCCTAGAGGCCATGCCTGGCGATTCGCATACCCACAAATAGTTATTGCATTGCACCAAATATGAACGTATGATTTGCCGCAACTCTTGTACAAGAGCTTCCAACCAAAGGGGTAGACCATGACCAAGACGCTGAAAACCGAAGAGCTGATCGCTGCCAACACTGCTGCGATCGCGCATATGCAATCCGTTGCCAATACGGCCCTCGCCGCCGTCGAGAGCCTGGCTGCCCTCAATCTGGGTTTTGCCCGGGAGTCGCTGAACAACAGCACCAAGCAGGCACACGCCGCCCTGTCGGCCAAGAACCCGCAGGAAGTTGCTGCACTGCAAGCACAGGCTGCCAAACCCGCCGCTGAAAACGTGCTGACCTACACCCGCACTGTTTATGAAATCTCGACCGGCGCCGCCAAAGAAATCGCCGATCTGATCAAGGGGCAATTTGACCAACTGAACAAGGCCGCTCAGGAAGCTGCAGAAACCGCCGCCAAGGCATCGCCGTTTGGCGCTGATGTTGCCCTGGCCGCTGTCAAGCAAGCCGTCGCCGCCGGTAACGCCGCCTATGAAAACTTTGCCAAGGCTACCCAGCAGGCCGCCGAACTGACGGAAGCCAATATCGCGAAGGTGACTTCGGCTGCATCACGCGCGGTGAAGAACTAAGCAGATGACCGCCTAACGACGCCCCTTCTCGGCGTCGCTGGCATCGAAGAGGCCCGCAGAAATTTTTTCTGCGGGCTTTTTTTGCGCCGCAGATCGGCACAAGCAAGACAAACTCGCAATAGTTCATGCTATCATTATGATTCTGTTGATTTTTTGGTGCTGACAGCCCTGTCGTCACAAGCGCCCACTCTGACGTTTGAATCTCGCCCGCGTCTTTCGCACCCTCCTCCCCGCTGCCATGATCGCCCTGTTCAGCTACACGCTGAACTGCTGGGCCGCCCCGGATCAATCGACGGGCGTTGCGGCACCCGAAAAGTCCCCGATCGGTTGGACGCGCGCCGTCAATACCCGCCCTGGCCGAGAGGCGCCTGACCTGCTGGCGCGCCTGCGCGATGGCTTTGCCATGCCCGATCTGGATAACGAACTGGTGCGTAAATACCAGAATTACTACCTGCAGAATCCCGGCGCCATGAAGCGCTTATTGGAAAACGGCCGACGCTATTTTTATTATGTGCTGGAAGAACTGGAACGCCGCGGCATGCCGAGCGAACTGGCGCTGCTCCCCATGGTGGAAAGCAGTTACAACCCCAAGGCGCTCTCTCCCGCGCGTGCGGCCGGCCTCTGGCAGTTTATCCCTTCCACGGGTCGTAACTACGGTCTGAGCCAATCGTGGTGGGAAGACAATCGCCGCGACGTGGTCTCATCAACAGGCGCCGCGCTCGACTATCTCTCGTATCTGTACAGCCTGATGGGCGACTGGCATCTGGCGCTCGCCTCCTATAACTGGGGCGAAGGCGCAGTTGGTCGTGCCGTTGCCAAGAATCAGCAACAGGGTCTGCCGACCGGGTACGACGATATTCGGATGCCGGCCGAAACCAAGAATTATGTGCCACGCCTGCAGGCTATCAAGAACATTCTGCGCAGCCAGCAGACGGTCGCCCAACTGGGCCTGCCTGTTTTGCCCAACCGCCCCTACTTTGAATCGGTCGCCTTATACGGCAAACATATCGATCTGGAAACCGTCGCCAAGCTGGCCAATATCAGCGTCGAGGAAGTCAAAGCACTGAACCCGGAGCACTATCGACCGGTGCTCAAGGTCGAAACCATTAACCTGCCTAAAGATCGGGTCAGCCAGTTCAAGGCTAACCTGAATGCCTATCAGGAATCGGAGAAGCCGCTCTCGCGCTGGGCATCCTATACCGTGCAACCCGGCGAAAAGCCCGAGCGCATCGCTGACAAGTTCAAGATGTCGCTGTCGCAACTCCAGGAAGCCAATGGTGTATCACTCAAGTCCCTGGGCAAACCGGGTCAACCATTGCTCGTGCTGACCGAAGGCGGTAACGAACTGCCCAAAGGTGCAACACCCGTCGGCGAGATGGGCGACAACACGCCGACCAACATTGCCGAAGAGGATAAACCTGCCGCCAAATCCGCACCGGGCAAATCTGACAAGACATCCACAGCCAATGCGGAAAAACCCGGCAAACAGGGTAAAACCGATAAGTCCGAAAAACCGGGTAAAGGGACCAAGGGCAGCCAGTCCTCCGACAAATCAAGCAGCAAATCCGGCAAGACCGCAAGTAACGAAAAACCCACCAAAGATACTCAGAAACCGGTAGCAGCCAAGGCGTCCGATAAGTCCGGCGCCACAAAAGCACCGGTTGCCAAAACCGCTGCAAGCACGGATAAAGCCAAGGCCTCTTCGGGCAAAACCAGCAGTGTTCCAGCAGCCGGCAAAGCCGCCGCTAAGGATAAATCCGGTAAGCGTTAGGCGCTGATCTGGCGAGCCGTCGGCGCCTTTGCAACTCTAGCGGATGGTCGGTACAGACGCCAGCAGGCTTTTCGTATAGACGTGTTGCGGTCGTTCAAAAATGTCATTGACCGTGCCGGCCTCGACAATGCGACCACCTTGCATGACCGCGACACGATCCGCCAAATAGCGTACGACGCCAAAGTTATGGGTAATGAACAAATACGCCATGCCGGTAGCAGCCTGTAGCTCACGCAGCAGATTCAGAATCTGCGCCTGTACTGATACGTCCAGTGCCGAAGTTGGCTCATCGCAAACCAGGACACTCGGATTCACAGCGAGCGCCCGAGCAATCGCAATGCGTTGACGTTGACCACCCGAGAACTCATGCGGAAACCGGTCAAGTGCATCAGCGCCCAGGCCGACCCGCTCCAGAACGGACACCAATGCCGTCTCGGCATAAGCCGTCGGCGCAAGACCCAGAGCCCGTGGACCTTCAGACAGAATAGCGCGCACCCGCTGCCGTGGATCCAGTGAAGCAAACGGGTCCTGAAAAACCATCTGAATCTGGCGGCGCCATCCGGCGGGCGGTCGTACACCCTGGCCCGCGATAGGCTGGCCTTGCAACATAATTTGCCCACCACTGACCGGCTGCAGGCCAAGAATCGCCCGAGCAGTAGTCGTTTTGCCGCAACCCGATTCACCAACCAGCGCCAATGTCTCACCCGGCTGCAACACCAGACTGACGGCATCGACGACCGGTGGCGTCGATATCTGTTGGCCCACAGCGTGTTTCAAGACGTTGAACCAATTACGCCGATGCGCGTCGTAGCGCACCTCCAGCTTGGTCACCTCCAGTACTGGACGGACATCGAGCCTCTCGTCTGCGCACGTTTGCATTGGCTGCGGGATCGCCGCATGCGATATCGCATCGTCTCCGGCGCGCCAGCACAGCACCTCATGCACGGTGGCTGTCGGCGCAGACGCACCCGGCAACTTAACCCGTGGCGGCGATTCAACCAGACAATGCGGCTCCTGCATCGCACAGCGCGGCGCAAAACGACAGGTCATTGGCCAGGCTCCCAGCGGCGGGACGCGCCCCGGAAGCTGCAATAAGGGGTGGCCATGTACGGCACGTTCGGGCAGCGCTGCCAGCAAAGCCCGTGTGTAGGGATGCGCCGGATGGTGCAGTACATCGTCAACAGCCCCGCATTCGACAATCTGCCCAGCGTACATGACGGCTACGCGGTCGGCGCGCGAAGCAACGACGGCCAGATCATGCGTGATGAGTAGCACGCCCATCTGGCGTGCCTGCTGGAGCGTTCGGATCAGATCCAGAATCTGTGCCTGCAAGGTCACGTCCAATGCGGTTGTCGGTTCATCCGCCAACAGAATCTGTGGGTCACCCGCCAGCGCCATGGCGATCATGGCGCGCTGCTTCATCCCCCCGGACAGCTCAAAGGGATAAGCCCGTGCTGCACGCTCCGGATCCGGTAGGCCAACCTGTTCGAGCAAGGCATGGACTTCGCGTCGTTGCGCGGCAGCAGGTAACTGTCGGTGCAAGCGAATCGCTTCCGCGATCTGCTCGCCGACCCGCATGACCGGGTTCAAACTCGTCGCAGGCTCCTGAAAAATCATCGCCATGTGCCGGCCTCGCACCTGGCGCATGGCTTCTTCCGAAATGCGCAACAGATCCTGCGGACGCCCACCCTCGCGGGGCGCCAGGAGCACCTGCCCGGCCTGATAACGCGCATTCGTCGGCAAAAGACGCATCAAAGCCAGTGACGTCAATGATTTACCGCAACCGGATTCGCCCAGCAAGGCCAGGGTTTCACCAGCCTGTAAATCGAAATGAATGTTACTGAGGGCATCCACCAACGCAGGCTGACCATGTCCACCGCCACGCACAAACGCCAGCGAAAGATCACGTACTTGCAGCAACGGCGTCACTCGATCGCTGCGGTTCATGATGTACGCTCCGAACGTGGGTCGAGGGCATCACGCACGGCATCGGCCAGCAAGTTGGCAGCCAGTACCAGCACTACCATGAATACAAAAGCCGCCGCTAACGACCACCAGACGACGGGTTCACGCGACAACTCCATCCGGGCATTATTAATCATTAGACCAAAGCTGAACATGGTCGGATCAACGCCGATACCGATATAGGACAATACCGCCTCAGCCAGCACCAGCGTCGAAAACTCCATCACCATCGTAATCAGGATAATCGGAAACACATTGGGTAGAATATGGCGAAGCAGGATGCGACCAGCGCCGACACCGAAGGCGCGCGCTGCCTGCACGTAGTCGTATTCGCGCATCTTGAGCGCCTCGCCGCGCAGCAGCCGGGCGATACCAGTCCAACTGGTCATCCCCAGAATAATGCACAGTGCAAGCAACCGAACATCGCCGCGCTCCACCGCAGTTGCGAACCATTCAGGGTGATTATCGATCATCACCTGAATACTCAGTACTGCAGCAGCAATCAGCAACACCCCCGGAATGGCGCTGACGGTCGTATAGACATACTGAATCACATCGTCGACCTTGCCTCGAAAATAACCGGCGGACAGGCCCAGGGCAATGCCTAGCGGCAAGGTGACCAGGGTTGGCACCAACCCGATCACCAGTGCTGTACGCAGACTTTTGAGTACCTGATACAAGACGTCCTGACCGACTTTGTCTGTCCCGAATACGTGAAAATTAGCACTCAATGAGGTAAGGATGCCGGCGATGACACAGACGAGCCCCAGCGTAATGCAGGCCCAGCGTTGCGCGACCGAAGAAGGCATCGGCGGCGCCTGGCGCTGCCGGCGACGACGCCACACGCGCATCACGCTCCAAAGCATCAGATAACCGGCCAGAAAGATCGACAGGCCCATCAAAGCGCCAAGGCTCACACGGGTGGCAATGTCCGACCAGTATGCCGCAGCGCTCACCGGACCCGGTGGAAACGAGCGCCCGGCAACCTTCAGTCGCGGTGCCTCACGACGCACTGCCACGCTGCCATCCGGCAACGTCACCGTGACCGGCTCCACGGCTGACAAAGTCACCGCCAACGGGGCCGAATAGGTTTTTTCATGAGCGGTACGCAGATCGGTGAGCAGCAGATCCAGCACGGAGCGTACCTCGACGCTATAGCGTACCTGGGCAGGCTCACTCTTCAAGGCGGGAAGCGGCTCGCGGAAATGTATTGAATCAAGTAAGGCGAAAGCGGCCGCCACACCAAGCAGCACCGTCGAAACCACCGCCAGACGCTGCTGAAAAACCTTCTGCCAGACAGCACGCTGCAGTGGCGAGTGGAGAATCAGCCACAAGCCAAAAAGGAATGCCAGGAACAATGACCAGAGCAAGCCATCCGTCGCAAGACACACCCAAAGGCTGTCACGCAGCGTCAGAAACAGGTCTTGCCAATTCATCACGTGGCCCTAATCATTCAAACGAATACGCGGGTCAACCAGCGTATACGACAAGTCGGTCAGGATGAGGCCGATCAAATACAACACCGAGCCCAGGAAGACCATGGCGCGCACAACGGCAAAATCCTGCGCAGCAATAGCGTCGATGGTGTAACTGCCCAAACCGGGGATGCCAAAAAAGGACTCAACCAGAAGCGAGCCAAGAAAGAGCGATGGAATCACGACAACCACGCCGGTCAAAATCGGAATCAGGCCGTTACGCAAAACATGCACAAACAGCACCCGCGTTTCGGACAAGCCTTTGGCTTTGGCTGTCCGCACATAATCCCGGCCGATTTCTTCGAGAAACAGCGTGCGATACCAACGCGTCGAACCGCCAATACCGGATGCAATACTCACTGCCACCGGCAGAACGAGAAAATGCCAGGCCACCCAGGGATCGCTCTCATACCCGGAAATCGGCACCAGCTTCAGTACGCGTGCAAACACGAACTGGCCGCCAATAATGAAGAACAATGAAGAAATCGACATCAACCCAACGCAGACCATCATCCCGGTACGATCCAGCCAGGTGCCACGGAAGAACACCAGCATCAACGCCAGGCTGACCGTCAGACCAAGGCCGATCACAAACGTGGGCAGCGCAATCGCCAGTGATGGCCCCATACGCTCGCGAATCTCGCGGCCGATTTCGCGGCCATCCTCACTACGGCCAAAATCGCCGGCAAACAGTGAAACCGATTTCTCAAAGAAAATCGTTTCGGTGATCTGACGCACGCCTTCGGCAGATTCATTGATAAACAATGGCTTGTCGTAGCCGCGCGCGGCCTTCCACTGCTGGATGGCTTCGGGCGTTACCCGTTTGACACCGAGCTGCATGCGCGCCATATCGTCCGGGCTGTTGACCACGAAGAACAAGGCGAAGGTGATGAGATTCACCCCGATCAGAATGGGCACTGCATAAAACAGACGCCGGAGCAGATAACGCAACATCAGCGCTTCCTCACCTTGTTGCCAAATGCATCCAGACCCGCCCGACCACGATAAGCCCGGACAGCCGGCCAGAGCAGCGCGAGGACGCCAATCAGCATTACGGCGAACGGCCAGCGCAGCGGTTCGTTCCATTCTTGGCGCAGAGCCTCACGGCGTTCAGCATCGATGCGTTGATACTTCAGGGTATTACTCGCCACATTATTGAGTTTGAAATTCTGCAGCCAGCCATGTTGCAATACATAGGTCTTCGGGTAGAACCAGTAAACCCAGGGGGCGTCTTCGCGCACCAGTTTAAGCATGTTGTCGATAATGGCCTGACGCTCAGGCCCATTCGGCATATTCTTCATGATGCGGAAAAGACGGTCGAATTCGGGATTACTGTAATTGGCCGTATTTTCACCACCGTGTACAACCTTGCCTTCCGGGCCGTATAACAGAAAGAAAAAGTTTTCCGGATCGGGGTAGTCCGCATTCCAGCCCAGAAAATATAACTGCGCACTGCCCTTGCGTAACTTTTCCTGAAAGCGGTTGAAATCGGTGCTACGCACCACGAGCTGGATGCCCAATTGCGCCAATTGGCGTGACATCCAGTCCATTGTGGCCTTGTCACCCAGGCCGCCCGAGGTTGTATCCAGATTAAGTACCAGCGGTTGCCCTGTCCGTGCATCGCGCCCATTGTCCCACCCGGCCTGCGCCAATAGTGCTCTGGCCTCGTCCAGGCTGCGGCGCTGCGGGGCGCCATCCTTCCAAGTGTAGACCACGGGGTTGATACCGGCCTGTCCCGGCAGATGACCGAAGATACCCGGCGGAATCGGCCCCATCCCCGGTTGCCCTCGCCCATTCAGGAAAATCGAAATGAACTCTTCCTGATCCAGTGCAATGGACAGCGCCTGACGCAACAGCTTCGCCCGATGTTGCTCCTCCGGCGTCTTGCCCCCCACCACCGGATCAAGCATGTTGAAGCCCATGTAATACACCGATGTGCGAACCCCGGTTTGCAGCTTGATCCCCTGCTCGGCCATCGCCGGAGAAACGTTCACATCACCGGATACGGTAACGCGCACCGCCTGATCAAAACTGTCCGAAGAAATACCTGACTCATCGTAATAACCCTGCAGGAACTTGTTCCAGTAGGGCAAACTTTCCTTTTCACGCGTAAAAACCACACCATCGATCAATGGCAGACGCGCATCGCAGTTCGCCAGCAAGCCGGCGGCCGCATCACCGGGCTCACCCTGACAGGGATAACGCTCGTCATGAAAGTTCGGGTTACGCGCCAACTCAATGCGCGCATTCGGATTGTTGTAAACCATCATGTATGGTCCGGTTCCCACGGGCCAGCTATCAAGACTCACGTTGCCACGTCGCAAGGCCGATTGGGCGTAGAACTGATCCACCTCGCGCGGCACCGGCGCAAAAAAGTTCATCGCCAGCCAATAAACAAACTGCGGATACTTTCCGTCGAGCGTGATTTCCAGGGTACGGTCATCCAGGGCGACCGCGCCGGGCAATGGTAGATCATCGAGATCCAGCCATGCGCCGGGCTGTGCCTCAGCGAGGACTTTAATTTGTTCCGAGAGCGCTTTCAGACCGAGAATATGCTCGCTCATCATGCCGAAAATCGGCGATTGCACGCCCGGATGCGCCAGGCGTTTGATCTGATAGACATAATCATGGGCTGTCAGCAGGCGCGATCCTGGCTCCGGTAACGTCATCGGACCACGCGCACCCTGCACCATCGCCGCCTGTCTGGCATCCAGATTCATGTATCGCGGCGATCCATCCGCGTTCAGGCTAAACGCCGGATGCGGCTGATAACGGACATCGTTGCGCAGCTTTAACCGGTACACCGTCCGCGCTACCTGGTCCGTTGACGCCGACGCAGAAAGCAGGCGCCCCGCCTTGTCATAGAAACGGATCTCCGGCAATGTCTCCAGCGTACCGGGAATCAGGGTATAGGGCCGTTTCAGGTAGTGATACTGTAGTGGTGGCTCATAGATCTGGGCAATAAAGCGAATTTCGTTGTCGGCGTAAGCAACTGCAGGATCAAGGTGCTTGGGCCGCTCGGAAAAACTGGCGTAAAGGCGGTTGCTGCCACGTTCGCTGGCCGGATACGGGTCATTCAACTCGCGACCACAACCGGTCAGAACAGATAAACAGAACATTGCCAGCAGAAAGAACCCGGCAGATCGACGCGTGACATTTGGCAAAAAAACCATTTCGCAAGTCTAACTGATCTCCCCCGGCTTCAACGTATAATTGCAAGCTTTAGGTCATTTTTCGGTGGCAAAGCGATGCTTGGTCACCCCGTATCACGGAACCAAAGGAGTCATCATGGGTTTTCTTGCTGGCAAGCGCATTCTGATTACCGGTCTGCTGTCCAAACATTCGATCGCTTACGGCATCGCCAAGGCTTGTCATCGTGAAGGCGCCGAATTGGCTTTTACCTTCCAGAACGAGCGCTTTATTGATCGCGTATCGAAATTTGCCGACGAATTCGGCAGCAAGCTGGTATTTCCGTGTGATGTGAGCGTTGATGCAGATATCGACAATCTGTTCACCGAACTCGGCAAGCACTGGGATGGCCTGGACGGCCTCGTCCATTCCATTGCCTATGCACCGGCCGAGGCACTGGAAGGTGACTTCCTCGACGGTATCACCCGTGAAGCCTCGCAGATCGCACACGATGTCTCGGCTTACAGCTATGCCGCGCTGGCTAAGGCAGCGCGTCCGCTGCTGCTCAAAGGCAATAACCCGGCGCTGCTTGCGCTCACCTATCTGGGTGCCGAACGCGTCATGCCTAACTACAACCTGATGGGCATGGCAAAAGCCAGCCTGGAAGCCGCCACCCGTTACATGGCCGTCGCCATGGGCCCGCAAAATATCCGCGTCAATGCCATCTCGGCCGGCCCAATCAAAACATTGGCCGCATCCGGTATCGGTAATTTCGGCAAGCTGCTCGCGCACAACGCCAAGGTTGCGCCGCTGCGCCGCAATGTCACCATTGACGAAGTCGGTAACGTCGCCGCCTTCCTGCTGTCCGACCTCGCCAGCGGTATGACGGGTGAAATCACCTACGTGGATTCAGGATTCAATATTACGGCACTGGGCCACGAAGAAGTCTGAGGCAAAATTTCAGCCAATAAAAAGGCAGGGAAGCCCCCTGCCTTTTTTACTTTAAAGCCCGAAGATTACGGCTGCTTCTCGCCTTCCGGTCGTTTGGCGATCTTCACCGGATAACGATCTCGCAACGCCACCATCAGGCTGACAACATCGGCCTGTTGTACAAAACGCTGATACGCCGTGGCGATTTGTGCGCGTTTATCGTCGGACAGCGGGCTACCCGGCTTGATCGCACTCACCTTGAACAGGCTGTAGCCTTCGCCGCTCACGACGCCGCCACTGAACGCGGGCAATTGGGCTGTATCCACGCCGGTCACGAGTTGCATAGCGTCACGGCTCAGACCACCAGGCTGCAGGCGCGACACGGTCTTTGTGGGCGACCATTTGATATCGACCGCTTTGCCCGCCCTCAAATCTGCCAGACGCGCCTCGCCTTCGACTGTGGCCTTTTCAAGCGCAGCCTTGCGTGTGAGAAACTGACGAATATCCGCTGCAACCGATTCAAAGGGGCGTAGCGAAACCGGTTCGTGCGCCGTAACACGTACCGAAATCAAGACATTGGGCGCCACTTCAATGGCGGCGCTGTTACGACGATCTTTAAGGCTGCCCGGATTAAAGATGGCCTGTAGCACCTTGGGGTTGGCCAGCACACCCTGAGCCCCCTGCCCGTTGCTACTGATCCAGCCACTTTCTTCAATTTTCAGATTCAGGGCCTTGGCAACATCCTTAAACGTATCGGACTGCTCGTAAACCATATTACTGAAGTTTTCCGATTCTTTGGCAACCACCTTCGGATCGTTCAACACCACATAAGACACTTTGACGCGTTCAGGCACCTGAAACTGGCGCGGATTCGCTTCATAGTATTGACGTACGGCAGCTTCATCGACCGAGGCCGATTTGAGAAAATTGCTGGCCTCAATGACGGCAACAGCTACCTCACGCTCCTGCTTTTCGGCGTCAATAATCAGGTTCAGTTGGGTATTCGAAATCTGTGTCGTCGCTGCAACGCCGTTAACGAGCATCTGTTGTGTCAGATCGCGCCGCAGATTCTGCTCAAAAGCGCTGGGTGTCATACCTTGCGCACGCAGTACCTGCTCATATTTGGCGGGCGAGAACTTCCCGTTTTCCTGAAAAGCCGGTATCTGGGCAATCAATTCACGCAAAATCACGTCATTGGCGGCAACCCCCAGACGCTCCGACTCCAGCAACAGCAGGCGTTGCTCAACGAGTTCGTTAAGCACACTGGCACGGAACTCGGGTGATTCAAACAATCGGGCATCCACAGCCCCACCCTGCCGGGAACGGATCAGATCAGCGCGTTCACGCATGGCATTATCAAGCTGCTGCAGCGTGATCTTACTGCTGCCGATACGCGCCACCTCATCGGTGGACGCGGCATCGCGGAAGTAGGAATCAATGCCCCAAAACGCAAAGGGCAATGTAATCATAGCCAACAGAATCTGGACAAATTTACGGTGTTTGTTAACAAGATCAAACATGGGGTGAAACCTGGTCAGTGAATTTAAAACGACGGAACATTACACCACGGAATACGCTGATACCGAGTGCAATCATGAGAACGGGGTCGAACAGATAATCCCAAAGATTATCGGAAGCCAGTGCATTAAGGCCAAAAAGTGCCAGATTAACGCCTAGTAGAATCGTGATACCGGGTGCCACGCGACCGCGCCAGGCAACCCAACCCGTCAAGGCGCCCAGCAGCACCCAGGGTTGGTAACCATAAACATAGGGGTCAAATGACCACGACCCCAGAGCCAGTACATAAAAAAGCACCATGCCGGCCAGCAGGACGAGGCGTCGATGCAATGGCAACTCGGTATGCCGCCAGTAGCGGAAAACGCCGGGAAAACCCAACCAGACCAGGAATATAATCCATGTCGCCGGTGTCAGGTCGCCGGTAAATCCATAGAGGTAACGCCACAGTGGTAAGCCTGCCAGCGGCAACCACAGTAAAGCACCCGCCAGCAAAACCAGGAGCCGGCGTCGAATGTCGCGATTATTCAGGAAAGCGGGAATCATTACGGCACCGCTGCCACCGTGGGGAGACCCGGGTTGTTTAACCAGGCCTGGGTGAATCTGGCGTGACGAATACCCTGTCGTTTCCAGGTATAAAGTAAATGAATCATGCCGGTACGATCCTGCAATAGCGCCGGATAAGAAAACTCATCGCGATCATCCCTACTTTGCTCAATCACCCGTACCAGATTCCAGGTCTCGCCCTGATCGGTCGAACGCAACAGGGCGAGCTGGTTGCGGTTTCCCGAAATCGGGTTGCAGGCCATGAGCAATGAACCATCCCGCAGCCCGATCATGGCGGCCGCCGAATTTGGATTAGGCACCACGCGCGGCGATTGCTGCATCCAGCTTTGACCACCGTCACGGGTCTCGCTCCACTGAATCTGGTTGGGCCCCGGCCCGGCATCGCGCAATGCCGCCACGGCACGCGCACCATCCAGCGGTACGACCGCCGGCTGCAGCGTCGGCCTTGGCATCGCCATGCGCGATTTGCTCAAGACCCGCCCATCGGTATCCAGGCGCAGCCATTCGCCATGTTTATTAATAAATTCGTGATAAACCGGTAGCCCCAGGCTACCGTCAACCAGCCAGGCACCGGGATTCCGCACCAGCGTACTCAGATTAAAAAACGGACTGGTAATGATACGCTGCGCCGAGGACCAACTGGCACCACCGTCGTCGGAAATACTGCGGTTAATGGCGCTCCCTGCCCAGCCGCCATACGATACGCTCACAAAGAACAGATGCAGACGCCCGGGCTCGGCGACCAACAAAGGGTTGCCCAGCTTACGGATATTGCGGCCCAGTTGGCGCTCGGCGTCCTGCCGGTTCAACAATACTTGTGTCGGCGACCAGGATTGAGCGGCCGTCCAGCCTGACTGATAGAGCGAGACATCGGCGGCGCCTTCGCGCGAACCACCAAACCAGGCGGCCAACAGACGCACGGGCTCGTGCACGGCGGCATCGTTATCCGGCAGGATCTCTGCCACTGTCACGGCATGGGCCGACGGGGTTGGCTTAGGCAGATCGGCCCAGGTAAAACGCGCTGGTAAGACGGCGGCCACCCGTTGTTGCGCATACCGCATGTTGGCGTCGGGCAAAGCAAATTCGGGGTCGGCGGGCGTACGAATACCTGATATGGCAACGCCCAGACCGAACAGAAACACGACCGTCGCCGCCCAGCGATTACGCATGAGAAGCCGCTCGAGCCAAGGGTGTCATGACAGACCAATTCAGGGGAAATCGCGGGATCATCCCCGCATTTTATCGCAAGGACGGGTATCATTCAGGGTTTACTCACCAAGTGTGTTCGCAGCACCCGCTGACCTGATGGATATTCGTTTCCAACGCGCCGTTGATAAATATGCCGGGGTACCGCTGTGCGCCCTGTTCACCGCTTGGGACTGGTGCCTCCGTCAACTGGGTTTGCGACGCAAGCGCAACGGTGCCCCGCAACGAATTCTGGTGATTCTGCTCTCGGAAATGGGGAGCCTGGTGCTGGCCGAACCGATGTTTCGCAGCATCAAGACGCGTTACCCCGAGGCCGAATTGCATGTGATGCTGTTCGCCAAAAATCGCGAGGTGCTGGATCTGTTGGATGTCGTTCCCCCCCAGAATGTCATCACCCTTAACGACGGTGATCTGAAGGAATTTGTCCGCGACCTCTGGAGCGCCTTCCAGAAAATGCGCGCCCTGCGCTTTGATGTCGTCATTGATTGCGAACTATTTGCTCGCGTCAGCAGCCTGATTGCCTATCTGTCGGGCGCTCCGGTGCTGGTCGGCTTTGCACCGCATACACAGGAAGGGCTCTATCGCGGCGGCTACCTGACCAACCCGGTCATGTACAACCCGTATCGCCACCTGAGCCATCAGCTGCTGACCATGGTCGAAGCCATTGATGCAACGACCCACCCGGCCGGTAAAACGCTACCGCCGGACGAGCCGATCACACCGCCGACACTGGTGTTCAACGATGGTGAAGTCGCCACCGAAGCGGCCAAGCTCGAAGCCGACTTTCCGGCGATTACCGGCAAACCGCTGGTGCTGATCTATCCCAGTGGGGGCATTCTGCCGATTCGTGCCTGGCCGCTGGAACATTACTACCGCGTCGCCGATCATTTCCTGCAGCAGGGTTATGCCGTCGGCGTCATCGGTCTCAAGGGCGACAAGGCGTTTGGTCAATCCGTGCTCAACCACTGTCGCAGCCCACTGTGTATCGACCTGACGGGGTACACCCGCTCGGTACGCCATCTGCTCGCGCTCTTCCATCGTGCTGCCCTGCTGATCACCAATGACGGCGGCCCGGGACAATTTGCAGCCATGACGCCAATCCCGACGATTATTCTGTTCGGGCCGGAAACGCCGCGTCTCTATCGATCCTGGGCAAAAAACGCCTACTTTTTCCACCTCCCCCTGGCCTGCTCACCCTGCCTGACGGCGTATAACCATCGGATGTCACCTTGTGATGGCGACAATCAGTGCCTCAAGCAGATTACGCCGGATCAGGTACTGGAAAAAGCGCACGAACTGCTGGGCCTGCCCGCACACGCTCAACCGGCCGAGTTTACGCTCGCCGCGCACTGATCGCTCTTGCCGATGCACCGTCTGATTCAAACGCTGCAACAGCTTACGCTGATCGGGCCGCTGTTCAGGCCGCGCTTTATCAAGTTTGGCATCGTCGGCGCCTCGGGCGTGGTGGTTAATCTGAGCGTGCTTTATTTGGGTCAGGAGCTGCTGTTCCGCTCGGTAACTCAGGAAACACTGCGCCTCAACCTGTCGTTGGCACTGGCCATCTTTATCGCCACGATCAGCAACTTCACCTGGAATCGCCGCTGGACCTGGCATGATCGCAAAGCGCTGCGCTCGGTGCCGATCGCCGTACAGTTTGGTCAATACGCGCTGGCCTGCTGGGTCGGCACCGCGATTCAGATCGCGCTGACCAATCTGTTCGCCCTTTTCCTGCACTATCTGGTCGCCAATCTGATTGCCGTTGTGATTGCCAGCCTGTTCAACTTTGTCGCCAACGACCTCTGGACCTTTGGCCGTCTGAAACTCAACCGCAGAGCACGCCAGCCCGACCCGAATGACGCGTAAGCTCAATCGCCCACGCACCGCAGATCACCACGACCCAGGACGGCCATCGCTCTGGGCAATTGTCATGTTGTCTGTCGTACTGCTCTTGGCGATCGCCAGCTACTTTTTCGGGCTGGACAGCCTGCAGATTCCCAAAAATGGCGATGAATTCCCCTACGCGCACATTACCCGACTGACCGCAGACAGCGGCCACCTGTTGCCGTTGCAATCAACGCTGGACAACATGCGCAATACCAAGCCGCCGCTCCTTTTTTGGCAAGGTATTTTCAGCACGCACTGGGGTCACGAGTGGACACTCTGGAACCTACGCTATCCGAATGTCCTGTATACATTGGCGACCGCCGTGCTGGTCGGTCTACTGGGGTGGAAATGCAGCCAGCGTCATGTCGTCACCGGGCTGCTGGCCGCCATTCTGTGGCTGGGATTTTTCAGCACCTACCGCTATGGCCGCCCTTTCCTGACCAACGCCGGCGAAATCTTCTGGCTGTTTCTGCCCTTCTTTCTAATGCTGTTTCGGGGCAAGAAGAGTTTCGATTCACCTTGGGCCATCCCGTTACTTATAGGTATCAGCGTCGGTCTCGGCCTGCTGTACAAATCCTTTGCCTTGCTTCTGCCTGTCGGCCTTGGCCTGGCCTTCTGGTACTGGCGTTATCGCCACTATCGGCCCGCCGAATTTCTGCGGCGTGATGTCTATAAACTGCTCCTGATCGCACTGCTGTCGCTGGGCATTTTTGCACTGTGGTTTGCCCTGGACCCAGACCCACAATCTATCTGGAACGAGTTCGTCATCGGCGAAAACGCCGGGAAGTTCGATCCACACGGACCAAGCTATCTGTCCAAAATGTTCTGGGGTAACGGGAGCATCTGGGTTCTGGCGACCGGTTACGCGCTCAACGCCGGGTTACTGGCAATCATTGTCTTTGCAACGATGGGCCTGGCGCTCTGGCGCGCATTCCGCCACGGCGACCTCAGCGATGACGAGAAATTTCTCTGGTGGTGGGTGCTGATCCTTTTTGTGGTCTTCTGTTTCCCAAGCCAACGCTCCAGCCGTTATCTGCTGGAGGCCATGCCCGCCCTCGCGGTACTGATTGCACTGGTCTGGTTCCGTCTGAATCGCTGGGTGCTGTTTACGACCACGCTTATTTGCACGCTGGCCATCGCCGCTGTGGGCTACCTGGGCTGGCTGTTGCAGCACGATGTCGGCCACCCGGTCTATAGCGCCACCGATGCGGTACTGCTGGTGATTATTCTGGCAGCGCTCACCCTGGCACTGCTGCTGCCACGTCTGTTACCCTGGCTCACATTACCAGCGGTATTTGCCGCTTATCTGACGCTGACGGGCTTTCTGAGTGTCTTCGATGGCCCCATGGGACGCTACAAGGAAAACATTCAATGGCGGATGGTGGGCCAAACGGTCTGGGTGCCTTATAACTTCAACGCCGCCTATGAGCAATACCGCTTCCTGCTACCCGGTGCCGATATTCGTGGCTACCGAGACGATGCAGGCATACCGCTGCATATTCTTCGGGAGCGCTATCCGCTGCTGATTTTGCAACAACCCCTGGATGCACCGACCTGCACCGATTGCCGTATCCTCGGCGAACGTCTTGAATTGCGCGGCCGACAAAGCGACGCCGAAATCAAAGCCATGCTGCAGGGCGATGTGGCACGCCACTTATTCTTGCGCGAACTGCTGATCGATAACCGGCCTAAAACAGCCCCCTGACGCAGTACATCAACACATCGGGTTATCTCGTGCAGGCAACAGCCATGCGACGAATAGCCTCATCCAGCGTGGCCCGAGGGCAACCGAAATTAAGGCGAACATGATCGACCGCACCGGGCATAAAGTCCTCTCCTGGCGATAGGCCAATCCCAGCGGCTTCGAAAAATTGGGCAGCCGACTGCCCCACCGGTCGTTTCAAACCGCTGGCGTTGATCCAGGCCAGGTACGTGGCTTCCGGCGCAGTCAATTGAAGTCCCGGCATCTGCTGCACAGCCTGTACGAGGTGATCGCGATTGGCGCGTACATAACGCAACATCGCGTCACGCCACGGTATCCCGTTGCGATAGGCGGCCGCCATGGCAATGTAACCCAGCACATTGATATGCGGCACGATACCGGCCATCGCACGCTCAAAGCGTCGACGCAAAACCGCATCGGGAATCACGGCAAACGACGCGCCCAGCCCGGGAATATTATAGGTCTTTGAGGGTGCCAACAACGTCATCGTTCGCCGCGCGATGTCGGGCGAGAGGCTCGCCAGCGGCGTGTACTGCGCCCCCGGCGCCATCAACAACTCGCAGTGGATATCGTCCGAACAGATGATCCAATCGTAACGCTCGGCGATTTCAGCAATCGCCAGAAGTTCGTTGCGCTGCCAGACGCGACCGATCGGGTTGTGCGGATTACACAGCATCAGTAAGCGGGTTGGCGCATGGGCACCTGTTGTGACCCTACCCAAGGCTGCCAGGGCATCAAAATCCCAAACCCAGTGCTGACCATCGCGCACTAAAGGAATCGTCTGCAACTGGCGGCCACTCAGCGATGGCGCCGACATGAAGGGCGGATAAACCGGTACAGCAGTCGCCACCCCCTCACCGGGCTCGCCAACCGCTCGACAGGCGACATTCAGCCCGGTCACCAACCCCGGTAGCCAAACGAGCCAATCGGGATCAACCGCCCAGTCCAGATCACGTTGCAAATGCAGCAGCACGGCATCCCGTACTGCCGGTGTGACGTGCGGATAGCCAAAGACGCCGTGATCAACGCGCGCACGTAAGGCATCGAGCACCACGGGGGGTGCCGCAAAATCCATATCCGCCACCCACATCGGCAGAATATCGTGACCGGCATAACGTCCCCACTTCACGGAGTCGTCATGCGGCGCCTTCAAACGGTCGATCGACGCATCAAAGTTGAAATGGCTCATGCCCACCATTATCGCCATAAAAAGACAGCCCCGCTCGGATTCCTCCGGCGGGGCTGTTGATACGGTGACCGTCGGTGATGCCAGCGCATCACCGGATCAAAGGCTCATTACTTTTTGGCAGCGGCCTTCTTGGCGCCAGTACCGGCAGCCTTAACGGCAGCAGAGGTCGCAGCCGACACACCGGCTTCGGTAAATTCAGCGGCTTGTTGGGCTGCCTTGTTCAGGTTGTCAAAAGCCGAATTAGCGGCATTGACGGCTTGCTTCACAGCAGCCAGCGCAACATCAGAACCGAACGGCGAAGCCTTGGCGGTCTTTTCTGCCAGATCCTGAGCGGCCTTGTTCAGATCGGCGAATTGCGACTGAATGAGCTTGCTCAGTTCGTTGGCGGCGCCGGTCGAAATTTCGTAAACGCTACGCGAGTAGGCAACAGCCTTCTCGACAGCCGGCTGACTCAGAGCGGCATTCAACGAAGCGGCTTCTTGCGGGGTCTTCACACCCATCGCAGCCTTGGCGTTCTTGGCCGTATCGTTCAGCGCTTCACGGGCAGTACCCAGGTTCAGGGCAGCCAGACTCTCGGCCGTGGCAAGCGCCGTGTTGGCAACCGACAGCAGTGTGTCAATGGCCGTCTTGTTAGCCGACAGGATGTGTTCGTTATTCAGTGCAGTCATGGTCAACTCCTTAAAAGAAAAATGAAATGGTTGTCTCGTATTGCTTTACGTCGTTTGTGGTAACTCTGAACAGCAGCTTGTTTCGAGCAGATTGCTGCGGTGCAACAATGTGAATTATAGGGAGACCAAAACCCATGTCAAGAAAAAAATTCAACTTTTTTGCAGCGCACCGGATCCACGGGACATGTTGGCGGTTCGTCGATCCATACGGCATCATTGCATCATGAAAAACGCAACACTACATTCCTTCCTGCGCAATTCCGGCAGCGTGGCGGAACGCCTGGCGCGCGGCAAACAACTTCGCCAGCGAAGTCCGCGCTCCACCCTGGCCGGTTTTGCCGTCCAGACCAACCGGTCATTGCCGGTTGATGTACTCCGCCAGCAAGCGGCATCCCGAGTCGCCGAATTGATCCCCATCCGCCATGCGCGAATGGCTGCCGATCCCTTCGCCTTTTACCGCGGTGGTGCGGCGCTCATGGCGCACGATCTGTCTAGGTTACCATCGCCAAAGATCACAGTTCAGCTTTGTGGCGATATGCATGTCAGCAATTTCGGGTTTTTTTCCACAACCGAGCGACGCCTGGTTTTTGGCATCAACGACTTTGACGAAACTCTGCCCGGCCATTTTGATTGGGACCTCAAGCGACTGGCCGCCAGCGCGATGATCGCGGCAGAAAGTCTGGGGCAGGATCGCGTTTATGGCGGAGATATCATACGACTGATCACACGCACCTACCGCATGCAGCTCGCTCGCTATGCGCAGATGCCCTACATCGAGCTTGCCCGTAGTTTTATCGATGAAGATTACCTGCTGGCCGAGGCTAAGCGTATCAACGCCAGCGCTCGCGGATTTGTGAAGCGGCACATCGCCAAAGCACGCAAAAATACCAGCCTCGGCGTTATCGGCAAAATCACCATGGATACGCCGACCGGTCGACGACTGATTGAAAACCCGCCGCTGGTCAGCCGTTACACGCACACGGTTAGTGGCCGTCCCATTGCAGACGGCCTCAACGATTGTCTCAAAAGCTACGCGCGTTCGCTGCTATCGGATCGCCAGCATACGTTAGCGCAATATCGATTGGTGGATTTTGCACGTAAGGTTGTTGGTGTCGGCAGCGTCGGTACCCGCTGCTGGATCATTTATATGGAGGGTCTGGATGAAAACGACCCGTTATTTCTACAATATAAAGAGGCGCTACCTTCCGTCCTTTCTCCTTACTTCTCTGATCGGATCTTTCGGTCACAAGGTGAGCGGGTTGTGCATGGTCAGCGGCTCATCCAGGGTGCCCCCGATCTATTCCTGGGATACGGTAAGAATCCCGAAGCGCAGTTCTATGTCCGCCAGCTACGTGACATGAAAGGCGGCATTGCATTTGGCGAAGGCGGTATTGGTCCCGACGAGTTTCCGGACTATGCACGGCTGTTTGGCTGGGCATTGGCCAATGCACATGCTCGCTCGGGCGATCCAGCAATTCTGGCCGGTTATTGCGGCCAGGGTGAACAACTGGATGAAGCAATGGTTCGCTTCGCCGAAGCCTATAGTACGCAGAATCAGGCTGACTACGACACTTTCCTCAAGGCGATTCGTACAGGCAAGCTCGCCTGCACCGCCGAAAATTTCTGACGATGGGACACACCTCATGACACACTCCTGGACGCTACTCATTCTGGCCGGCATCTGCGAAATCGGCTGGCCGCTGGGCTACAAACTCGCTCAGGCCAATGAAGGTCTGCGACAAGTCGGCTGGCTTGCCTTCGCCATCTCGGCCGGCATCATGAGCGCCTGGCTCCTCTGGCTGGCGCAAAAAGGCATTCCCATCGGCACGGCCTACGCTGCGTGGACTGGGATCGGCGCAGCAGGCGCCTTCATCTTCGGCATTCTGCTGTTCGGAGAACAATCTTCCCTGATCCGCTGGTTCGGGGTCTCAATGATTGTCGGCGGCGTTATCGTTCTCAAAGCCAGTCACTAAACGCTACTTACCCAAAGCGCCGACCGCACGTAAATAACCATAAATCTGGCGCGCCATCCTCTGCCGCTCCGCTGCAGGGCGTTCCGGCGCCAATGGTGGCATGCTGGTTAGCGGGTTCTTTCCCGAGGGATCCAGCACCCAGGTAGCCATCTGGGCAAAAGACTGTCCTGCGGCCCATTGCCCCAGGTCGATCGGCAACTTGGTACCCCCCACCCCATTGACCTGATGGCAGGCCAGGCAGTATTTCAGGGTCAGTTGTGCACCATCCTTATAACGCTCCGGCAACATCGGCGGCATCAGGCGGGCAAGTCGTGTGCTATCCAGCACCCCCACACGCGTGATCTGATACGGCCAATACGTCGCGCCATCGCCACGCAACGCCGGATGCAACACGTTGTCCCAAACCAGATACCAGGGCCCAAGCGATACCCGATGTCCCAGTGGCGGTGTTTCCACGCTGAAATCAGCACCGTGTGCATTGCCATACACCAGATACGCCGGATATTGACGTAATCGCAACGCCGGAATAATCGACAGGTAGCCATCCTTTGCCTCGAACGTCACCAGTGCATCCGCAGTACGCCAGCGATCCCCCAACCACTGATCCAGTAAAGGTACGACGGGAAACCCCTGATAAGTCACTTCAACCGGTTTGAGTGCAATCGATTCGTGTGGTTCGATCACGCTGACGGGCGCAGCGCTTAAGCCATCCATATGCGCTGCCGGCGATGGCAGCAAAACATCGTTTGCCTGCACTCGCGCTACCGCGCAAGCCATGAACAGCAGCACAGTCAGCAGAATGCGCCTTGATGTCACGATCAATGCCCTTCCTCGGCTTCATTAAGCAGAATCAGCGAATGGTTCATCTGTTTATCCACGATGACCATGACATAGGCCGACAGAAGGATGACGACCTGAATAATGATCTGCCAGAAGATCGTCTGATTCGGGTTGGGGATATTCTCGATGTTGACAAAGGTTTTCAGCAGATGCACGGAAGAAACCCCGATAATCGCCATACACAGCTTGACCTTCAAGTTACCCGGGGTAATGTGGGACAACCAGTCCGGCTGATCCGGGTGCCCTTCCAGATCCAGCCGCGAGACAAAAGTTTCATAGCCGCCAATAATGACCATCGCCAGCAGGTTCGCCACCATGACCACATCAATCAGCCCCAACACCGACATCATGAGCATCGCGCCACTGACGTCGCCATCCATGGCAATGAAAAACATGTTTTTCAGTTCAATCAAAAACTTATAGGCATACATGGCTTGCGCCGCAATCAAACCGATATAGAGCGGCGCCTGCAGCCAACGACTGGCAAAAACCAGTTTTTCGATAGGGTAATGTCTGGGGCGCGGTTTATCGGCGCGTACGACGAATCGCTTGACAGGTTGGCTCATGGTGGGCAATCGACAGAAATAGGCTGAACGAAGCGATTATACTTTCTTCATGCATCAACCGTTATTCGAACTACCCTGCCCCTTCGACATCGAAACCGGCGTCGTCAAACTGCAGGAGCCCGCTCACAGCGATGCTGAATCGCTTAAACAAGCCCTGCTCAGTGGTTCTTACGACAAGCCCTTTCTGATCGAACACGACGATCTGCTCACGCTCTACTTCAGCCTGGGACTCGTACAGAGCACCATGCAGATCAGCCAGCCGGACAAGCTGGATCTGATGTATACGCAGAAGATGATGGCTTTCCTGCTCTTCTACCCGCGCCCCAAAGGCGTACTGCTGCTCGGTCTGGGCGGTGGATCGCTGGCCAAGTTCTGCTATCGGCATCTGCCCCGCACCGACATCACTGCTGTCGAGATCAATCCGCATGTCGTCGCTTTTCGGGATGCCTTCCGCATACCGGCGGATGACGCACGATTCCGGATTCATTGTGCCGATGCCGCCGCGTTTCTCGGCACGCACACAGCCCGAACAGACGTCATACTGGTCGATGCCTTCGACGGTACCGGGATCGCGCCGGAGCTGGCGAATCCCGAATTCTACGCCGTCGCGCACAATTGCTTGTCGCCCAACGGTATCCTGGTCATGAATCTGGCCGGTGACAAGACCGGCTACGACGACCCCCTGGCGCAACTGGCCTATGTGTTCGATGATCGCGTGCTCTCCATCAAAGTGCGCGATGGCGGTAACCAGATTGCCTTCGCCTTCAAGAACCCGGATTTTTTACCGCGTTGGGACACGATACATTCGGCTGCGCGCGATCTGGAAAAACGACTGGGCCTGGAGTTCTCTCGTTTCGCCCTGTTGCTGGAAAAAAACGAGCGACGCACGGGCCTTCGCTACCGTACCTAGCGCAAACGTCGGCCATCAACCAAAGCGTTAATCCGCTTCGCAGGTTTCCTGGCCGTTAATCGTTGCGCGCTTACCCTTCACCCAGAAAACATAGGACGCGTCCGAATTGGCGTATCGCCCCCCGTCGGCACTCACGACCTGTTTCAGATAGCGGGTGGTATTGCCTGCTTCGATCGTCGCCGTCTGTTGCGTGTTATCGAACACCACATACAAGCGTCCCGATTCCGGGCAGGTAAAACGCACGGCAAAGGGCTTGCGCGGTTTGGCCGCATCAGCGCGGTATTGTGCCGGGATCTCACTGACCGGTTTACGTGAAATCTCGACAGCGGCACCGTCTGATGCCGGCACTATCCGCGCCATGACAATCGCAGTGACCAGCGCGATAGAAAACAAACCCAATACCCGGAGATCAGAAGAGCACCGATCTGCA
>JBLIZO010000035.1:0-4721 GCA_048859965.1 Fluviibacter sp. | reverse complement strand
GATGCCGGTCCCGGCATGTTCACCGGTTTGCGTGTCTCTGCCGCGCTGGCGCAAGGGCTGGCTGTCGCCTCGGGCAAACCTATTATCAGTATTTCGTCACTCGAAGCACTGGCTGAATCGGCCTATGTACAGACATCGCGGCACCGGGTAGTCACGTTACTGGACGCGCGTATGCAACAGATCTACGCCGCCGCCTGGGAACGATCGGCGGAAGGCAATTGGCGCGCCATCATTCCACCATGTCTGGTCAACCCAGATGCGCTCGACTCGTTGCCATTGGATGGGTTCGTCGCTGGCATGGGTGTGGATCTGATCGCAGTTGCGGGCACCGCGCTCGATGAATATCCCGAAACGGCTCGATGGTGTGCAGCAAAGGGACTCCAGGATAGCGGCGTTCGTTATCCTGAAGCGGCGGCGGTGGCTGCGCTGGGTGCACGCCATCTGGTGCGCGGTGCACGACAAGATCCGGCGGAAGCGGTGCCGCTTTATGTTCGTGATCGTGTGGCATTGACGACAGCCGAGCGTGCTGCGGGGCTGTCGCTTTAATCATGCCCCTGATCAAATCGTTGCAGCCAGCCGACGTGGCGACGGTTGCCAAGATCGAAGCACGGCAGCATCTGACACCTTGGTGCGCCAGCAGCTTCGAGGATGCGTTGCGCAGTGGTTGGCATGCGCGCGTATTGCGAGAGACCGATCAACTCGATGCGCCTGTATTAGGCTATTTTATCGCGATGACCGCTGGCGACGATGAAGAATTGCTGACGATCACGGTGGCGCCGGAATATGAGAGTCGGGGTTATGGTCGGCTGTTACTGGACAGGCTGCTGACGGAGGCGACCGCACGTGGCGCGGCGCGTTTGTTTCTGGAAGTTCGGCAAAGCAACCAACGGGCGATCCGCCTTTATATATCGGCGGGCTTTACAATAGCGGGCATGCGCAAGAACTATTACGCGATTCCCGCTAATCCGGCCCAGAACCGTCCGGCAGGGCGTGAAGACGCCGTGCTGATGGTGCGTGCTTTGCAGGAACCGGCGTTATGAGCGGTGCACCCATCCTCAACCGACGCTCGCTGAGTGATGCGCAGTGGCTTCAGGCTATGGGGATTGATCCATTCTGGATTGAGACGCCTACCGAGCCGTGTGCCACGCAGACGATGGCAACGCCGGTCGCCAAAAACGCTGCTCAGACGGTCTCGTCGCTGGTTAATGATGTCGTTGATTCGACAACGGATTGGGCATCGCTTGAAGCGGCGATTCGAGATTGTCGCGCGTGTAGCCTGTGTAGAGCGCGTAAGCAAACTGTGCCCGGCACAGGCGATCGGCAGGCAACCTGGCTCGTGGTCGGCGAAGCACCGGGTGCCGAGGAAGATGCTGCTGGCCTGCCATTTGTCGGAAAAGCCGGCAAATTGCTGGATGCGATGCTGGCCGCACTGGGTCTGAATCGTCAGAGCGGTGTTTATATTGCCAACGCTGTGAAATGCCGACCTCCGGAAAACCGCACCCCGGAATGTGCCGAGATCGACGCCTGCAATCGTTTCCTCAATCAGCAGATCGACTGGATACAGCCGGCGGTTATCGTGGTTCTCGGCCGGCCGGCTGCCTATGCCGTACTTGGCCGCGAAGCATCGATCCAGAGCCTGCGGGGCACGATTCATTATCGAGAACAGGGTGATCGACGTATTCCGGTCATCGTAACCTATCACCCAGCCTATCTATTGCGCCAGCCCGAAGAAAAATGGAAGTCCTGGCAGGATCTGTTGCTTGCTCAGTCGGCGCTGAGCAGTCATTAAGCGGATCCGCTTCGACTCGATACGCTGGTTAATGGGCCGGATTGTCGTCCAAGTGGGCGACGTCGTCGTGTTGACGCTGATTGGCCTCAAAACGCAGCTTGACCAGATACATGTTTCCGGCAACAAAGAGTGCAAATAGCGTAATCACGGTATAAATCGAGAAATCGAACTTCATCATGAGGAAGTACAGGCCGGTCATGATGAGGATAGAGAGGTTTTCATTGAAGTTCTGTACGGCAATCGAGTGGCCGGCTCCCATAAGGATGTGACCCCGGTGCTGCAGCAGGGCATTCATCGGCACGACGAAATATCCGGACAAATAGCCAATCAGAATCAACAACGGGACGGCAATCCAGAAGCTGGTTACGAAGTTCATGACCAACACAATAAAGCCCATGGCAATACCCATGGGAATCACATTAACGGATTTACGCAGGGTGACGCGCTTGGCCGCCATGACGGCGCCGGCGGCGACGCCGATCGCAACCACGCCCTGTAGCATCGAGGACTTTGAAAGATCCAGGCCAAGCGCAATTTCAGACCATTTGATCACAATGAACTGCAGCGTGGCACCAGCACCCCAGAACAATGTCGTGACCGCCAGTGAAATCTGTCCGAGGCGGTCTCGCCAGAGCAGCTTCAGGCAGTGATTGAACTCATGAAATAAATATAAAGGATTCTTACTCAGGGCTTTGTGATCAACCCCCGTATCCGGTACATACAGGTTGAACACGGCAGCCAGCAGATAGAACACACCGATGATAGCAATGGTCATTTCACCGATCGAATCAATCCCGGTATTAATGACGGGTAGGTCAAAATTCAGCAACGCGTGGGCTATTTCCGGCTTAATCAACAAGCCACCAACCAGAACCCCCAGAATAATCGCGCCAACGGTCAGGCCTTCGATCCAGCCGTTGGCAACGACCAACAGACGTGGTGGGAGGTATTCAGTCAGAATTCCGTATTTGGCGGGTGAATAGGCGGCAGCGCCGAGGCCAACCACGGCATAGGCGATGAGTGGGTTGACCATGAAGAACATCATCGCGCAACCAACGATTTTGATCGTGTTGCTGATGAACATGACCCGCCACTTGGGCATGGAGTCGGCAAAGGCGCCGACAAAGGCGGCGAGCACGACGTACGACAGCGTGAAACTGGTTTTGAGGAGGGGCTCGTACTCCGGCGGCGATTGCATTTCCCGTAAAGCAGCAATAGCGGCGATCAGTAACGCGTTGTCGGCCAGCGCGGAAAAAAACTGTGCGGCCATGATGATGTAAAACCCAAACGGCATGCTTCTCGCCCGTAAAAACCAGCCCGTTTTATAGCATGAATATGATGACAAACGATTGTGCGCTGCAACGTTGCAGCATTTGAATGAAGTCTTAAGGCAGGTAATTTGCCGCAATCTGATCGGTCGGGACAGAGATACTGCAGGTAAAATCTTGCATCATGATTGATTCGACTCCTCAGACTCTTATGACGAACGGCACCTTGCCGTCAGGGCGTCCTCTTGTCGCACAATTTTCGCGAGCGGCGCTGCGTCATAACGCAAGTCTGGCCAGGTCTCTTGCGGCGCCGCAGCGTCAGGTGCTGGGTGTCGTTAAGGCCGATGCGTATGGCCATGGTCTGCGGGAAACGGTAGCGTCCCTCCGGGGGTATGTGGATGGCTTTGCCATTCTGGAGATCGGTGCAGCCATGGCCATGCGCCAGCAGGGCGTTGAAGAGCCGATTTTAATGCTGGAAGGCTTTCACAATCCGGCTGAACTGCTGGAATTCTCGACGCTGGGTTTATCGACAGTCGTACATCGACCAGATCAGATCGAGGCATTAGCAGTCGCCACGTTACCGACGCCCATACCGGTTTTCCTGAAATTAAACACCGGCATGAACCGTTTGGGCTTTCCTTTGGCCGATGCGCGGGCGGCTTTTGAACGCCTGCGCTCGCTACCGCAAGTAGCGGGTGTGACGGTTATGACGCATTTCGCCGATGCTGACCATGTGCGTGGCACTGACTGGCAACTGCAACGCCTGTTGGCGGCCTGGCCCGAGGCCATGAATGCCCGTACCTCATTTGCCAATTCAGCCGCCTTGCTGACGGGCCAGGGCGACAGAAAAACCCTTGGTGATGTCGTTCGCCCTGGCATCATGCTCTACGGTGCTTCGCCGTGGGGTGCTGGGGTACCGGATAAAACAGCGGTGGTGCTTGGTTTGACGCCGGTGATGACCTTGCAGAGTGCATTGATCGCCATTCAGGAAATCCTCCCCGGCGAACGGGTCGGTTATGGCGGTGCCTTTACCGCCGAGCGGCCGATGCGTATCGGCGTGGTGGCTTGCGGCTATGCAGACGGCTATCCACGACATGCCACCAACCAGACCCCAATCCTTGTAGCCGGCCAACGCACAACCTTGACGGGTCGCGTCTCGATGGATCGACTCTGCTGCGATGTGACGGATATTTCGGGGGTGCAGGTCGGCAGCACGGTAACGCTCTGGGGTGAAGGTCTGGCGGCAGACGAGGTGGCGGATAGTGCGGGTACGATTGCCTACGAACTGTTCTGTGCCTTGTCGCATCGGGTGCCCCGTGTTTGGCACGACTAATTTCGGGTGAAACGATGGCCAAGGTAAAAACGCTTTATACCTGTACAGAGTGCGGCTCCAATCAGCCAAAATGGCAAGGCCAGTGTCCGGACTGCAATGCCTGGAATACACTGGTGGAAACAGTGGCAGAGAAAGCCGCCGCGTCAATGCACCGGTTTGCCAGCCTGGCGCCCATCAGCGGTGTACAGCCGCTGGGCAAAGTCGAAGCGCGCGAGGCGCCACGTCTGACTTCCGGCATTGATGAATTTGACCGCGTACTCGGCGGCGGCTTGGTTTCGGGCGGTGTCGTGCTGATTGGCGGAGATCCCGGCATCGGTAAAAGCACGCTGCT
>JBLIZO010000034.1:0-4869 GCA_048859965.1 Fluviibacter sp. | reverse complement strand
CTACGTGCGCATGAACGCGCTGGCGCCCATGCTCGCACGCTGTCAGGAAGAAGACGGCCCCGGCGACTTCTGGGTTGATGAAAAGGCCAATCAGATTCTGCTCACCGAAGAAGGCCATGAGAGCGCCGAGCGTGTACTGGTCCAGGCCGGGTTGCTGGCCGAAGGCCACAGCCTGTATGAAGCCGGCAATATCCTGCTCATGCATCACCTGACCACGGCGCTGCGTGCGCACAATCTATTCCATCGTGATCAGCATTACGTCGTGCAGGATGGTGAAGTGGTCATCGTCGATGAATTCACCGGTCGTCTCATGAGCGGTCGCCGCTGGTCGGATGGCCTGCATCAGGCCGTCGAAGCCAAGGAAAACGTCGCAATCCAGCACGAGAATCAGACGCTGGCGTCGATCACCTTCCAGAACTACTTCCGCATGTACGGCAAGCTCGCTGGTATGACCGGTACGGCCGATACCGAAGCCTACGAATTCCAGCAGATCTACGGTCTGGAAACCGTCGTCATTCCCACGCATCGCCCAGCCGTGCGTAAGGATCTGCAGGACCAGATCTATCGCACCGATCAGGAAAAGTACAAAGCCATCGTCGCCGACATCCGCGCGCAGCATGCTGCCGGTCGGCCAATACTGGTCGGCACCACTTCGATTGAAAACTCTGAGTTGCTCTCCGATCTGCTCAAGCGCGAGAAGCTCGATCATCAGGTGCTCAACGCCAAGCAACATGAACGCGAGGCCGAGATCGTCGCACAGGCCGGTAAACCGGGCATGATCACCATCGCCACCAATATGGCCGGCCGGGGTACCGACATCGTGCTCGGCGGCAATATCGGCAAACAGATCGATGCCGTACGCGCCGATGCATCGCTGTCAGAAGCCGCCCGCGAAGAAAAGGTCGCCGCATTGCGCGCCGAATGGCAGAAAACGCACGACGCCGTCATCGCGGCAGGCGGTCTGCACATCATCGGCTCCGAGCGCCACGAATCGCGTCGTATCGACAATCAGTTGCGCGGCCGTGCCGGTCGCCAGGGCGATGCGGGCAGTTCGCGTTTCTTCCTGTCGCTGGACGATTCGCTGTTGCGCATCTTCGCGGGCGATCGCATCAAATCGATCATGGACCGTCTCAAGATGCCCGAAGGCGAGGCCATCGAGCATGCCATCGTCACCCGTTCTCTGGAATCGGCGCAGCGCAAGGTTGAAGGTCGTAACTTCGACATCCGTAAACAACTGCTCGAATACGACAATGTCGCCAACGATCAGCGCCGCGTCATCTACACGCAACGTAATGAACTGCTGGAGACCGGCGAGATCAGCGCAACGATGACAGCGCTGCGCCATGGCCTGCTTGAGGAAGTGTTCCGCACCTATGTGCCGGAAGGTTCGATTGACGAGCAATGGGATCTGTCGGCGCTGGAGCAGGTGCTCGAGTCGGAATACCAGTTACGTGTGCCGCTGGCCGAGATGGCGCAGGGTGCCGACGCACCGGACGATGAAATGCTGTTGCAACGCCTGATTGCGGCGGCCGATGAGGTCTATGCTGCCAAGGTGGGGCTGGTCGGCGAAGAATCCTTTGGCGGGTTCGAGCGCAGCGTCATGCTGCGCAGCCTGGATACGCACTGGCGCGAACACCTGTCGGCGCTGGATCATCTGCGTCAGGGTATTCATCTGCGTGGCTATGCGCAGAAAGATCCGAAGCAGGAATACAAGCGCGAAGCCTTCGAACTGTTCGATGATCTGCTCAGCGCCGTGCGTCGTGAAGTCACGCGCACGCTGATGACGGTGCGCATCGCCACACCGGAGGAAATTGCCGCTGCCGAAGCCGCCGCACAGCCGGAAGCGCTGGAAAACGTCCGTTACGAGCATGAAGGCGATGAGGATTCTGCCGTGCAGGGGAGTGACGAAGGCGCCTATGCTGGCACCGGTCGTAACGAGCCGTGTCCCTGTGGCTCGGGCAAGAAATACAAGCACTGCCACGGCCAGCTCGCCTGACCATGAAGCAAGCCTCCGGGATTCGTAGAATTCTGGAGGCCGGGTTCTGCCTGCTGGGGAGCATGGTTGCAGCCCCGGCGTTTGCCGGATCGGTCATGGTGGATCCGACGCGTAATCCCTGGGCGTTACCGTTAGCCTATTGCGCGGCGCATCCCGGTGTTTACGATGTCGATATCAATATGGGCTTCGTCAACACGGATTATGCCTGTCAGATCAGTGCAGCGCATGGTGTGCAATTCGATAAGCAGACGCGGCAATCAACGGACCATGATGCGGCGCGTTGGGTGTTGAATGCGGTCAATCGTTGTCAGGATACGCGCCAGTTTCGGTTACAAACCGGTGTCAGTCGCGATAGCCTCGCCGAGTTGCAGGCGTTGTTGCCAGCCGTACCCCATGCCGATATTCGCATCGGTCGCCAAGACGGATATTGGTCGCCGCCCGAAACGCATGCGAAGGTGTTTCAGTTGGCGGATCCGGCAGCAGAGCGTTATTTCACGGTACACGGTTCATTGAACCTGCAAACGGTTGGTCTGTGCTGTAAGGCGAACAATACATTGCGGTTTGTTGAACAGGGGGCAGGC
Source organism: Fluviibacter sp. (assembly GCA_048859965.1). Lineage (GTDB taxonomy): Bacteria > Pseudomonadota > Gammaproteobacteria > Burkholderiales > Rhodocyclaceae > Fluviibacter. The sequence continues at coordinate 2,292 of JBLIZO010000034.1, read as the reverse complement.
CCGCTGCACGGATACTTCAAGCAGCTTGCCGATGCCGTCGCGGTGAATTCGGCCGAAGGCCTGTTTGATGGGCGTGGTAGTGCGCAGAGCAGCGGCCTCGTGCCCGAAGTCGCTATCGGCGATTATCGTGTGGCGTTCTATGCCGGTCGGGCGCAGGCGTTTGTCGGCGTACACGATGCGGATAGCGCATTGCCATGGCCGGGTTATTTGAATCCACCGGTGGCGGGGCATCATGCGCCGGGTATCGTTCACTGGTACGACGGCGTGCTCTACGAAGCAGCGCGGCAACTGCAGCAGGGGCGCGCGGTGCATCTTGATGTGCTGATGTTCGAGATTGGCTCAGAGAGTGCCTTCGTCAATCATTTGTGGCGTTTTGTCCAAGAGGGCTTTGCTGGCGGTATTCCGGTTGATGGCGATGGTGTGGTCGATGCACCGATCAAAGGCTTGCTCCAGGTACGCTTCCTCTGGCAATTCCAAAGTCATCCGAAACCGGATGGAGAAACGACGCGTAACCTGAATAGCGGGACTGCAATCGATACGTCAGGGGCGCAGGGTGGTTACCATTTACGTTCGGGTCGTATCTGGCCCAGATTCGATGCTCACGGAGAGATCGTGCCGCCGACGACGCCGGAGGATATGCACAACAAAGTCGTTCTGATGTCAGTGCCGAACCATGCCCACGAGAACCGGATTTTTGTCGCGTCCTCCAACCTGGATATGCCCGGGGTTGGTAGTGGCCGCTTGTGGCAGGCAGGGACCGTGGTTCGTTCGGTGCAAGCGCCGCCTCCTGAGGCCGCCGGACGACCTGGCAGTGTGTTCCAGGCGTACCAGAATTATTTTGACCGGTTGTGGCGTAATCGCCAGGGGCAGCCAGCCGCCGGCCAGGTGCCGTTCTACGAAGAACAGGCATTCCTGCATCGTGCCGGACGCGTTAACTGGATCGAAACGCCCGTGACGGATGCCTTCGGTGAGACCACCGTTAAGCCCGGTATCGACGCCTTCTTCTTTCCGGTTCCGGCGGACACGCCGTAAAACGCCTCGCCGGTCTCAGGCTCGGCAGGGTGTTATGGCGTACAATTTCGGCTTGATTGAAACGCCCGTCGGCCCGCTTTATGCCCGTTAATTATCAAACGCCCCATCCTGAATCGCTGTTTCCTGTCGCCGGTATCTCGCTCGGTGTCGCCGCTGCAGGTATCCGTAAGAAAGACCGCAAAGACCTGACGGTCATCACCGTCGAACCGGGCGCCAGTGTTGCCGGCGTGTTCACGCAGAACCGTTTCTGTGCCGCGCCCGTTCAGGTGTGTCGTGCACATCTGGCGCAACACGGTAACGCCGATATGCGTGCGCTCGTCATCAACACCGGCATCGCCAATGCCGGTACCGGTGAGCAGGGCCTCGCCGCGTCGAATACCACCTGCCGCGAGCTGGCGGCACTGCTGCAAGTCGATGCCAGCCAGATTCTGCCCTTCTCGACGGGCGTGATTCTGGAGCCGTTGCCCGTCGATAAACTGGTGGCCGGTTTGCCGCAAGCGATGGCCGATCTGGCGCCGAACCACTGGCATGCCGCCGCGCACGCCATCATGACCACTGACACGATCGCCAAGGCGGCATCACGCCAACTCACGGTCAATGGTCAAACCATCACCATCACCGGCATCTCCAAGGGCGCCGGCATGATCAAGCCCAACATGGCGACCATGCTGGGTTTCATCGGCACCGATGCCGGTGTTGCGCCGCAGTTGCTGGCCGACACGCTCAAGGTTGTCGCCGATGAATCCTTCAACGCCATTACCGTCGATGGTGACACCTCGACCAACGACTCCTTCGTGGCGATTGCCACAGGCCAATCCGGTGTGCAGTTCGTCACCGGTCAGGAAACCGGCTGGGCAACGTTCGCCGCCGCGCTGACCGCCGTCGCGCAGGAACTGGCACAGGCCATCGTGCGCGATGGCGAAGGTGCCACCAAACTGATCACCGTTGCCGTCAGCGGGGGCAAATCGCGCGAAGAATGTCGTGCAGTCGCGTACGCGGTCGCCCATTCGCCGCTCGTCAAAACCGCGTTCTTTGCGTCCGACCCCAACCTGTGCCGCATTCTGGCTGCCATTGGCTACGCCGGCATTGCCGACCTCGATGTGGACGCCATTCGCGTCTGGCTCGCCAGTCAGAGCGGTGAAACGCTGGTCGCCGAACAGGGTGGCCGTGCCGCCGCCTACACCGAAGATCGGGGTGCCGCGATCATGCAGGATGCCGAAATCACCGTGCGCATCGATCTGGCGCGCGGTCATGCGCAGG
>JBLIZO010000033.1:0-6150 GCA_048859965.1 Fluviibacter sp. | reverse complement strand
CGGCAACGATTGCAGCCAGGACGGCTTGCTTAGCAGAAATACGCATGGTCATTCCTCATTCGTGTTGTAGATAAATAACAGCAGGAACGGGCACTCCTTGTTGAGCACACCTAACCTCTGAGGCGATTCTGCCATAATTTGGCCTTAAGAGATACTTCTTCCTGCGAAATCTGGACAAGCTGTTTCTTTTTTACAACACTTTGGCCATCGATCCAGACATCGGTCACGTGTTCGCGGCCAGCGGCATAAAGAATCTGCGATGCCGCATCAAAGACCGGTAGCGTGGCGGGGGTGTCCAGGCGAATTGCGCACAGGTCGGCTTGTTTGCCGGGCTCCAGTGAGCCGATGCGGTGGCCCAGGCCCAGCGCATGGGCGCCCCCCAGTGTTGCCATATATATGAGCATATGTGTCGGCAGTGCGCGCGCATCATGGGTCGTGCCTTTGGCCAGCAGACCGGCGAGGCGGGCCTCGCTGAGCAGATCCAGTCGGTTGTTGCCGGCGGCGCCATCTGTGCCGAGGCCAACGTTGATGCCGGCGGCGCACAGATCCACTGTCCGGGCGATTCCCGACGCCAGTTTCAGGTTGGCGGTCGGGCAATGGGCGATGTGCGTGTTGTGGCGGGCCAGCATGTCGATGTCATTATCATTGAGTGCTACTGCATGTACGGCCAGGGTTTGCGGACCCAGTATGCCCAGACGCGCCAGGCGTTGAATGGGTCGTTCGCCGTACTGGTTCAGGCTCTGATCCACCTCTGCCTGGGTTTCATGCACATGAATATGAATGCCGAGGTTCGTCTGGGCGGCCAGTGTGGCAATACGTTCAAAGCCGGCGTCCGAAACGGTGTAGGGTGCGTGCGGCGCCAGCATGAAGGACAGGCGCGGGTGGTCGCGCAGTGCGTCACGGGTGGCGAGCCCCTTGTTCAGATAGTCGTCGGCGTCGTGACCGTAGGCGCTGGGGGCGTCAAAGGCCAGGATGCCCAGACTGGCCCGGATACCGGCCTGATCGACTGCTTCGGCGGCAGCTTCCGGGAAGAAATACATGTCGTTGAACGTGGTGATGCCGGCCTGCAGCATTTCGGCGCAGGCCAGCAGCGTACCGTCGCGCACCATCTCGGGGCTCACCCAGCGGTTCTCCAGCGGCCAGATGGCCGTTTCCAACCACGCTTGCAACGGCAGGTCATCGGCGATACCACGTAGTAGCGCCTTGGCTGCATGGCAGTGCACATTGACGAGACCGGGCATGAGCACATGTTCGGGGAGCGTCTCTGTGGTGGTCGCCAGATAATATTGCGCGGTCTGCTCGCGCGGTAGCAGGGCGACGATGCGCCCCGCGTGAACGACCAGATCGTGATTTTCCAGTACCTGATGGCGGGGTTGGACGGGAATGATCCAGCGTGGGCGCAGGATCAGATCTACCGGGAGGGGTTGTGTGGGGGGGCGTGCGTGGTTGGGCATGTCCGGCATGTTAAACTTGAACAATTTTTCCGGATACCGGTTTTGAGCGGTTTTTTGCGCTCGGACCGTTGATTTTTACCGGAAAGTGTCTTTTTCGAATCATTTTTGCCCGGTCACGAAAGCGTTATGGACAATTTCGCCAAAGAAACACTGCCAATCAGTCTCGAAGACGAGATGCGTCGTTCCTATCTCGATTACGCCATGAGCGTCATCGTGGGGCGGGCGTTGCCGGATGTGCGCGATGGCCTCAAGCCGGTGCATCGTCGTGTGCTGTTCGCCATGCACGAGCTGAATAACGACTGGAATAAGGCTTACAAGAAATCGGCCCGCGTGGTCGGTGACGTGATCGGTAAATACCACCCGCACGGCGATATGGCTGTGTACGACACGATTGTCCGTATGGCGCAGGACTTTTCGCTGCGTTACATGCTGGTCGATGGCCAGGGTAACTTCGGTTCGGTCGATGGCGATAACGCCGCCGCCATGCGTTACACGGAAGTGCGTATGGCGAAGATCGGTCACGAGCTGCTGGCCGATATCGACAAGGAGACTGTTGATTTCGGGCCGAACTATGACGGCTCCGAACAGGAACCGCTCATTCTGCCGGCGCGTATTCCGAACCTGCTGATCAACGGTTCGTCGGGTATCGCCGTTGGTATGGCGACCAATATTCCGCCGCACAACCTGTCCGAGGTGCTGGCTGCCTGCCAGGCGCTGCTGGAAAACCCGGATCTGACGATTGATCAACTGATCGACATCGTGCCGGCACCGGACTTCCCGACTGCGGGCATCATCTACGGCGTTTCGGGCGTGCGCGATGGCTATCGCACCGGCCGCGGCCGTGTGGTGATGCGTGCCAAAACGCACTTCGAAGATCTGGACAAGTCGGGTAGTCGTCAGTCGATCATTGTTGATGAATTGCCGTACCAGGTGAACAAGCGCACCCTGCTCGAAAAGATTGCCGAGCTGGTGAACGAGAAGAAGATCGAAGGTATCTCGGAAATCCGCGACGAGTCGGACAAGTCCGGTATGCGTGTCGTGATCGAACTGAAGCGTGGCGAGATCCCGGACATCATCCTGAACAATCTGTACAAGATGACGCAGTTGCAGGATACCTTCGGTATGAACATGGTGGCGCTGGTCGATGGTCAGCCGCGCCTGCTGAACCTGAAGCAGATGCTGGAATGCTTCCTGGCGCACCGCCGCGAAGTCGTCACGCGCCGTACCGTGTTTGAACTACGCAAGGCGCGCGATCGCGGCCATATCCTCGAAGGCTTGGCTGTCGCCCTGTCGAACGTGGACGATATCATCGCCCTGATCAAGGCGGCGCCGACGCCGGCTGAGGCCAAGATCGGCCTGATGTCGCGTACCTGGCAGAGCACCCTGGTGAGCGATATGCTCAAGCGCGCTGCCGCCGAGGCCTCACGCCCGGAAGGCATTGGCCCGGAATTCGGCATGACCGACAAAGGTTACCGCTTGTCCGAAATTCAGGCGCAGGCGATTCTGGAACTACGCCTGCAACGCCTGACCGGTCTGGAACAAGACAAGATCGTCAACGAATACCGCGAGGTTATGGAAAAGATCGCCGACCTGTTGGATATTCTTGCCAAGCCGGCGCGCATTACCGAGATTATCAAGCAGGAACTGAATGACGTGCGCGAGCAGTTCGTTGTGGCAACCAAGGATAAGCGTCGTTCGGAAATCGTCACGCATACCCAGGATCTGGGTGTCGAAGATCTGATTGCGCCGCAGGACATGGTGGTGACCCTGTCGCATACGGGTTATATCAAGAGTCAGCCACTCACCGATTACCGCGCGCAACGTCGTGGCGGTCGCGGTAAGCAGGCCGCTGCAATCAAGGATGATGATTTCGTTGAGCACCTGTTCGTGGCCAACACCCACGATTACATCCTGTGTTTCAGCAACCGCGGCCGCTGCTACTGGCTGAAGGTGTATGAAGTACCACAGGGTTCGCGTATTTCGCGCGGCAAACCGATTGTGAATATGTTCCCGCTCGACGAAGGTGAGAAGATCAATGCCATTCTGCCGGTCAAGGAATTTGCCGAAGACCGTTATGTGTTCATGGCAACCTCGCTGGGTACGGTGAAGAAGACACCGCTGTCGGATTTCTCCAACCCGCGTAAGGCTGGCATTATCGCCGTGGCGCTGGATGAGGGCGATTACCTCATTGGCGCGCAGCTCACGTCGGGTAACAACGACATCATGCTGGTGTCGGATGCCGGTAAGGCTGTCTGGTTCGACGAAGAAGATGTGCGGCCGATGGGTCGCCCGGCACGTGGCGTGCGCGGCATGAAGCTGCAGAAGGATCAACAGGTCTTGTCGCTGCTCGTGGCGCAAGACGATGCGCAGACAGTGCTCGTCGCCACCGAGAATGGTTTTGGCAAGCGCACCGCGCTGGCCGATTTCCGTCACTCGGGCCGAGGCACGCAGGGCGTGAAGGCGATTGCCGATAGCGCCCGTAACGGTCGCGTGGTTGCCGCCAAGCTGGTCGGCGACGAAGACGAAATCATGCTCATCACCACCGGTGGTGTGCTGATTCGCACCCGCGTCAACGAGATCCGTGAGCTGGGTCGTGCGACCCAGGGCGTGACCCTGATCTCGCTGGATGACGGCGAAAAACTGGCCGGCCTCGAAAAGATCGTTGAAACCGACGACGAAGAATAATCATCAGGGTTAAAAAAATGCGTCTCTGGAATTTCGCCGCAGGCCCCGCAACGATTCCTCTGGAAGTGCTTGAGCAGGTCCGTGCGGAACTGCCCGACTGGCACGGCGTCGGTTGCGGTGTCATGGAAATGAGCCACCGTGGCAAGATCTATACCGGTATCTATGAAAAGGTCGTGGCCGATCTACGCCAGCTCATGAATATCCCAGAGGACTACGCTATCCTGTTTCTGCAGGGGGGCGCAACGTTGCAGTTTTCGCAGATTCCGATGAACCTGCTGGATGGCGGTTCGGCGGATTACCTGACGACGGGCGCCTGGTCGGAAAAGGCCGTTAAGGCAGGGCAGCGTCTGTATGGCGATGCGATTCGTGAAGCGGGCAGCAGCGTTGGCAGCAGCTTTACCCGTCTGGTCGATCCGGCAACAATGACGCTGAACTCAAAGGCCAGGTATCTGCATTTCTGCAGTAACGAAACCATCGGGGGCGTTGAGGTTTTCGACTTGAAGCAACTGGGCGGCGCCGTGCAGCCCGGTGTGCCGCTGGTTGTCGACATGTCGTCAAACATTCTGTCGCGTCCGATGAACGTGCGTGACTATGGCTTGATCTATGCAGGCGCCCAGAAGAACATCGGCCCGGCCGGCGTGACGCTGGTGATTGTGCGTAAGGATCTGCTGGGTAAGGCCTCGAAAGCGATGCCGGCACTGATGGATTATGCCGAGCAGGAGAAGAACACCTCCATGCTCAATACACCACCGACTTTCGGCATTTACATGTCGGGCCTCGTATTCCAGTGGCTGCTCAAACAGGGTGGCCTACCAGCCATCGCCAAAGTGAATCAGGCCAAGGCCGAGCTGCTTTACAAGACGATTGACGGCAGCGGTGGTTTCTATGCGAACAATATCGCTGCCGATTGCCGCTCGTGGATGAACATCCCGTTCACGTTGAAGGACAAGGCGTTGGATTCGGTCTTCCTGGAAGAATCTGAAAAAGCTGGCTTGCTTGCGTTGAAGGGGCATAAACTGGTGGGCGGTATGCGCGCGTCGATCTACAACGCCATGCCGCTGGCAGGCGTGCAGGCGCTGGTGGCTTTTATGAGCGACTTCATGCGTCGCCACGGCTAATAGCATTTATTCACCGGCAGTCTGCAAGGAGAGGGTGATGTCATCAGATAAGAATTCAGGACAGACAATCCAGGAAGCGCTGGCGGTTGTGCGTCAACAGATTGATGGCATTGATGGCACGCTGCTGGAACTGCTGAACCGTCGCGCGCAGTGTGCCCGCGAAGTAGGCGAGATCAAGGCACGTTTTGGTGATGATGGCTTCATCTATCGTCCGGAGCGCGAGGCGCAGGTGTTACGCCGTCTGCAGGAATTAAATCAAGGGCCGCTGGCCGATGAGACCATTACGCGTCTGTTCCGAGAAGTCATGTCCGCTTGCCTGGCTTTAGAACAGCCGATTGGCGTAGCCTTCCTTGGCCCATTGGGCACATTCTCGGAATCGGCTGCCGTTAAGCAGTTTGGTCATGCCGTTCGTTTGTTGCCGCAAGCATCGATTGATGACGTGTTCCGCGATGTTGAAGCGGGCCACGCAGATTACGCCGTCGTGCCAGTTGAGAATTCCACCGAGGGCGCGATTGGCCGTACGCTGGATCTGTTGCTCGGTACCTCGCTCAAGATTTGTGGTGAAGTCGTTGTGCGCATTCACCAGAACCTGTTGTCACGTGCATCCGGTCTGGGTGAGATTAAACAAGTGCTGTCGCATGCGCAGTCGCTGGCACAATGCCATGAATGGCTGAACCGCAATCTGCCAGATGTGCCGCGTGTGCCCGTAGCCAGTAATGCCGAAGCAGCGCGTCGCGCTGCCGAAGATCCTAGTATCGCGGCGATTGCGGGCGAAGCGGCTGCCGAGCGTTATCAGTTGCCGCATCTGGCCAGCAATATCGAAGATGAACCGAACAACACCACGCGTTTCCTGGTGCTGGGTCGTTTTGCAGCCGGCCCCTCAGGTCAGGATA